>NZ_JBHWVI010000064.1:0-37318 GCF_042737005.1 Streptomyces sp. NPDC060027 | reverse complement strand
GACCATCGAGCCGGCGACAGCCGAGTCGGCAGTCGCCGAGCCGACGACCGCGCCGGGGCGCGAGGTCTTCCTGCCGCGCGACGCCCGCCGCCGGACCCCGCTCCACACACTCCGCGAGCGGCTGCGCTGGCCGCTCGGGATCTACACGACTCCGGCCGTGATCCTGATCGCCTGGGAGCTCCTGGCCAGGGCCGGAGCCGTGAAGAAGACCTATGCCCCGGCACCGACCTCCATCGTCGAATCCGCCGTCGACCTGTGGCAACAGGGCGTCCTCGGGCCGGACTTGGCCATCTCGCTGCAACGGGCCGGCATCGGTCTCACGCTCGGTCTGACGGTGGGGATCGTCAGCGGTGTGCTCGGCGGGCTGCTGCGCAGCGGCGAGTATCTGTTCAACGGCCTCGTGCAGATCCTGAACACGATCCCGCTGCTGGCGGTGCTGCCCCTGATGATCGTGTGGTTCGGCATCGACGAGCTCACGAAGGTGCTGCTGATCTCGTTCGGTGCGGGTGTCCCGATGTATCTCAACCTGTTCGCCGCGATCCGGGGCGTCGACCAGCGGCTGATCGAGATGGCGCGGACGACGGGCGCGGGCACCTGGCGCCTCGTGACGCGGGTGCTGGTGCCCGGAGCCCTGCCGGGGTTCCTGGTCGGCCTCCGGTTCTCTCTCGCGTACAGCGTCCTGGGCCTCGTCGCCGCCGAGACGGTCAACGCCGACAAGGGGCTCGGCTTCCTCATCACTCAAGGGCAGACCTACCTGCAGACCGGCCAGGTCTTCGTGGGGCTGGTGATCTACTCGCTCCTCGGTCTGCTCGCCGACCAGTTCGTCCGGGTTCTCGAGCGGGTGCTGCTGCGGTGGCGCCCCAGTTATGAGGCGGCATGAGTACCACGATCGCTCCGCACGCAACACGGCCCCGTCGGCAGGCAGGCGCCGTCGTCGAGCAGGTCGTCCGCCGGTTCGGGGACCGGGTCGTCCTCGACCATCTGGACCTCACCATCGCCGACGAGGAGCTGGTGGTCCTGCTGGGCCCCTCCGGCTGCGGCAAGAGCACCCTTCTCAGACTGCTCGCCGGGCTGGACCGGCCCGACGGCGGGCGGGTGGAGGTCCCGGCGAAACGGGCGATCGTGTTCCAGGCCGACCGTCTGCTGCCGTGGCAGCGGGTGCTGCGCAACGTCACCCTCGGCCTGCACGGACCGGACGCCGACCAGCGGGCCCGCGACGTGCTCACCGAGGTCGGACTCGCGGGCCGCGAGAAGGCGTGGCCCAAGGAGCTCTCCGGCGGCGAGGCCCAGCGGGTGTCGCTGGCACGGGCGCTCGTCTCGGAGCCCGAACTCGTCCTGCTCGACGAACCGTTCGCGGCGCTCGACGCGATCACGCGGCTGCGCATGCACGACCTCGTGCGGGAGCTGCGGAGCAAGCACCACGCGGCCATGCTGCTCGTCACCCACGACGTCGACGAGGCGATCGCGCTGGCCGACCGCGTCCTCGTCATGAGCAACGGCGGACGCATCGGCACCTCGCACCTCGTCGAGCTGTCGCCCGGGGACCGCGAGGCGAGCATCGCGCGAGAGAAGTTGCGCTCCGCGCTCCTGGAAGACCTCGGCCTGGCCAACCAGCACTGACTTCATCCACCACATCCACCACCTCCACCACCTCCATCGACCTCTCCCACCACAGCACAGAAAGCACGTGAGAACCCATGTCCAGGAAACCCTCCCGAATCGTCGCCGCCGTCGGCCTGCTCGCCCTGGGAAGCACCCTCGTCGCCTGCGCTTCGACGTCGGAGGCCGCCGCGCCCCTGAGCGGCCCCAGCGGATCGGGCGCCGCCAGCCACCCCGAGTGGAAGAAGTACACCTTCACCATCGGTGACAACGGCGGTGACGGCAGCCAGGAGCTGGCGAAGATCACCGGCGTGTTCGACAACGCGCCCTACAAGGTGAAGTTCGCCCGCTTCACCTACGGCCCGCCGCTCGTGCAGGCGGCCGCCTCGGGTGACATCGACCTGGGCAGCGTCGGCGACGTGCCGCCGATCACCGGCGCCGCGAAGGAGTACGGCTTCAAGATCGTCGCAGTCAACCGCTCGCTCACGCCCGACCAGGCGCTGGAGAACATCATCGTGCCGAAGGGCTCGAAGCTGAAGACGCTCAAGGACCTCAAGGGCAAGAGGATCGCCGTACCACAGGGCAGTTCGGCGCACGGTCTGGCCCTGAACGCGATCAAGAGCGTGGGCCTCGGTCTCAAGGACGTGAAGCTGGTCTTTCTCGATCCGGCGGCCGGCGCCACGGCGTTCAACACGGGCAAGGTGGACGCCTGGTCGATCTGGAATCCCCAGTCGGCGATCGCGGTCAAGAACGGCGCGCGGATCCTGGCGAAAGGTCTCCCGCCGATCGACCAGACGAGCAGCTACTACGTCGCCACCGACAAGTCGCTGAAGGACCCCACGAAGCGGGCGGCTCTCACCGACGTCCTCAAGAGGCTGTCCCGCGAGTTCGCCTGGGCGGTCAAGCACCCCGACAAGCACGCGCAGGCGCTCTCCAAGGAGCAGGGCATTCCCCTGGCCGACGCCAAGGCGACTCTGGCCGCCTTCCAGTTCCGGGTCACTCCGGTGGGGAAGCCGGACATCGCGGCGGAGCAGAAGCTCGCCGACTCCTTCCGTGAGGCGGGCCAGATCACCAAGCAGGTCGACGTCTCGTCTATCACCGACAACCTCCTTCCGGCCGGATACGACAGCTCGAAGC
The DNA here is from genome assembly GCF_042737005.1 of Streptomyces sp. NPDC060027. Lineage (NCBI taxonomy): Bacteria > Bacillati > Actinomycetota > Actinomycetes > Kitasatosporales > Streptomycetaceae > Streptomyces > Streptomyces sp. NPDC060027. Next base: position 34,582 of record NZ_JBHWVI010000064.1, on the reverse strand, counting down.
TGTCGGTCGGCTGAGCCGGTACACCACGAACGGACTGGAGAGCAGTCGTGAGCGATCAGAGAAGACGCCGGCTCCACCTCAACGCCTTCCTCATGGAGGCCGGACACCACGAAGCGGCGTGGCGGCTCCCGCACAGCAACGCGCGGGCGGACTTCGACCTGCGGCACTGGATCGAGCTGGCTCAGCTGGCGGAGAGCGCCAAGTTCGACTCGCTGTTCCTCGCGGACGGCCCGGCTGTCGTCGGCACGGGCGAGTTCCGGCCTCCGGGCCAGCTCGAACCGCTCACCCTGCTGACCGCGCTGTCACAGGCGACCAGCAGGATCGGACTCATAGCGACCGTGTCGTCGACGTACAACGAGCCCTACAACCTCGCCCGTCGCCTCGCGTCGGTCGACCATGTCAGCGGTGGCCGGGCCGGGTGGAACATCGTCACCTCGGCGGGCGCCGACGAGGCGGCCAACTTCGGCCTCGTCGACCGTCCCGACCACGCCGAGCGGTACGCCCGGGCCGACGAGTTCCTGCACATCGCCAAGGCGCTGTGGGACAGCTGGGAGTCCGAGGCCGTCGTCGCCGACAAGACCACGGGGCGCTACGCCGACCCCGCTCGGCTCCACAGGCTCGACCACCGGGGCACGCGCTTCTCGGTGGCCGGTCCGCTCAATGTCGAGCGTCCGCCGCAGGGTTACCCCCTGCTCGTGCAGGCCGGCTCCTCCGAGGACGGCAAGGACTTCGCGGCACGGCACGCCGAGGCGATCTTCACCGCTCATCAGACGTACGAGCGCGCTGCCGGTTTCTACGCCGACATCAAGGCCAGGACCAGGGCCGCGGGGCGTGACCCGGACGGCGTGATCGTGCTGCCGGGCATCGTCCCGTACATCGGGTCGACCGAGGCGGAGGCCCGGGCGCTGGCGCGGGAGTTCGACGACCTCCGCGTCCCGGAGTACGGGCTGCGTCAGCTGGCCGCGGTCTTCGAGACCGAACCGTCGGTGTTCGAACTCGACGGGCCACTGCCGGACTTCATCCTCGCGAGACCGAAGCTGGAGGGCTCGCAGAGCCGCTCCGACCTGATCATCGAACTCGCCGTACGCGAGACGCTGACGGTCCGCCAGATCATCTCGCGGCTCGGCGGCGGCCGGGGGCACTTCGAGTTCATCGGCACGCCCGAACAGGTGGCGGACACGATCGTCGCCTGGTTCGAGGGGGGTGCCGCGGACGGGTTCAACATCATGGCGCCGGCCCTGCCCTCCGGCCTGGAAAGCTTTATCGAGCACGTCCTGCCGATCCTTCGCGGCAAGGGCTTGTTCCGTGAGGAGTACGAAGGAACGACCCTTCGCGAGCACTACGGGCTACCGGTGTCGGCCAACCAGTTCCGCGCGGAAGGGCCCGTGTGACCGGTGACGGACAGCAGGCCGCCGGCTCCGCTCGTCCAGGGGCTCGACACGAGCACGCTCACCGAGCGGCCCCGGGGCGTCAGGGGTTCGCCCAGGCGCCCGGGGTGTTGGTCAACGCGGACACGTCGGGGGGCAGTTGGGCTGATGCGACGTCGGCGAGCGACACGCCTTCGAGGATCTCGCGCACGTTGGACCGCAGCGCGATCCACAGCGGGAGCAGCGACTGGGCCGGACCGGTGTAGGAAAGGTCCGGGGGGCGGACCCCGCGCACCGAGACGAGTGGCCCGTCGACGGTGCGTATGACGTCGGCGATGCTGATGGACTCGGCGGGCTCGGCCAGCCGGTAGCCGCCGTTGCCGCCGCGCTGGCTGAGCACGAGACCGCCCCGGCGCATGTCGTTCAGGATGCCTTCGAGGAATTTGTGGGGGATGTCCTGGGCGTCGGCGATCGCCTCGGCCTTCAACGGCCCGCCATCCTGTGACGCGGCGAGCTGCAGCGCGGCACGTACCGCGTAGTCCGCCCTGGCTGAGATCCGCATGTGCGCATTATCCCGTACGGTTCGGTCGGCCTCCATCGCGGGCAGGCCCCTGGTCGGGTCATGGGCCCCTCGCCCCTGCCCGACGGTCCGGTTGCTGAGACCCCTGCCCGGTGCTCTATGGCCCCTGGGCCGGACAGGCTGGAAGCCCCAGGTCAGACAGGCAGGACGAACGGAGGGTGCGCGCCGTTGAGGAAGTAGTCCCCGACGTCGCGGAGCCGGTGGGCGACGGGCTCGTACAGGGTATGGGTCCGTGCGTTGCGCCAGAAGCGGTCGAAACCCAGCCGCGAGGACGCGGAGCGCGGGCCGACGATGTCGAGGACGCGGGCTGTGGACTCCTGCGCGGCCCGGGAAGCGGCGGCCTCGGCCATGGTCACGAGGACGGAGATCTCCGCGTACTCGTCGTAGGAGAGGTCTTCGCCGCGTGCCAGCCCGCCGTGCACGGCTTCCGCCGCCTGCTCGGTGAGTGCGGAGGCGGAGCGGGCGAGGACGATGAGCTCTCCGTAGACGGTCAGCACCTGCGGGTCCTGGGGAGAGCCGGCCGGCCAGGCGGGATGCCAGGGTGAGTGGCCCACCCTGCTGTACTCGCGGGCTTCGGCGAGCACTCCTTCGGCCATGCCGAGAAGGACCTGGACGGAGAGAAGACGTCCGACCGGCGAGGTGAGAGCGGCCGCAGGTGACAGGACGTCCTCGTCCACGGACAGCGAGCCGACTACGTTGTCGGCGGCGACCGGTACGGCGTCGAACTCCACGCTCCCGCCGGCCGCGAGCCGCTGGCCGAAAGTGTCCGTGTCGCCGTCGATCCGTACGCCGTGATGGGCGGGATCGACGACCACGGCGAACGGTTCGCCGGTGTCGGCCCGCTCGGCCCGCACGGCGAGGCGGTCGGCGACGAGTACTCCCGTGGCGTAGCTCTGCCGACCGTCCAGCACATAGCCGCCGGCCTTCCTGGCCAGGGTCAGAGGCAGTTCCTGACGGGCGAAACCACCACCCCAGCACAACTGTTCCGCCGCGGACCGCCGTTCGGCCTGAGCGGCAGGGGTGGACTCGGTGAGGTACCGGGCGCTCCACGACAGGAAGTAGTGACAGCCGAGCAGTTGGCCGATCGCGCCGTCGGCCGCGGCGATCTCCCGGACGACCGCGTAGGCCGTGGGCCAGTCCGCGCCGCCTCCCCCCGCCTCGGACGGTACGAGGAGTGTGAACAGCGCCGCCTCGCGCAGGCGGGACACCTCGTCGAACGGGGTCTTGCCCGCCTGCTCCCTGGCCACCGCGTCCGTGGCCAGGTCGTCCGCCGTTTCGCGGGCCGCGCGCAGCCAGTGCACACGGTCGGGTCCGGTCCGGTCGGATTCCGAGGTCGGTCCGGACGGCGCGGTGGCAACGCCCATGGTGGTGGTCTCCTCAAGTTCGGCGGCAAGGAGCGGTGTCGGTGCTCCCTTGCTGTTCGGGCACGTACTTGTAGCCCACGCTCCGTACGGTGACGATCCCGCGCCGGTGGGCCTTGCCCAGCTTGTGACGCAGCCGCGCGATGTGGACATCCACGGTGCGGCCGTCGCCGATGTGGTCGTAGCCCCAGACGACGGCCATCAACCGCTCGCGCGAATGCACTTGCTGGGGGTGCAGGACGAGATGGGCCAGCAGCCCGAACTCCAGGTAGGTGAGGTCGAGTTCGCGACCGTCCACTTCTGCGACACGCTGTTCGATGTCGATGCGGAGGGCGCCGTGACCCGTCCGCCGCACGGGAGGTGAGTCCGGGTGGGCGAGCGGGCGGATCTCCGGCCGGGGCACGTTCTCGGCGAAGAGCGTGGCGGGATCGGTGCCCTCGGGGACGAACACGAGGTAGCCGACGAGGCGTGGGGCGTCGTAGTCCTCGGTGCCGCTCGGCGACGCGTCGTCCACGAGGTGGAGCCGGCGCGTGCCGGGGAATGCTGGATCCGAGGAAGTGGTCTGGGCCGGAAGTGCCGTGGTCATGGCGGTTGCCCTTCAGAAGTGCGTCGGGTCGTCAGGCGCGGGGGTGGTGCGTCCGATCACCAGGGATGAGGGAGAAGGAGCGGGGTGGGACACGCGGTGTGTGGGGCGCGTGCCCTAGGCGCGACAGCAGGCGGCGCTGACGACGTGACCAAAGTCGACATGCCGACGACGAACGAGTCGTTGCTGCGTATGGGCCATGTGCATCATCCTGCGCACCCGCTGGACGGGCGGTCAATGCTTTCCTAGTAAATCGATAGGAAATATAGGGAACGCAACAACCGCGGGCGGCTCACTCGTTGCCGTCGACCGCCGCGCGGGGGCGGCAGTTCGTGCACGGCCAAGCAGCCGACGGACGCAGGTCAACCACGCGCCGTACAGTTGAAGGCCGTCCAGCATCCGGGCCCCAGTTGACGGGCGAGCGAGATGTACTGCTGAATTGAACGTATGAACGCCGAGCAGCACTTGGTCACCCGCGACCACATCGACTTCGGTCGGGTGTGGTCCGCCGCGTGTTGCACCTGATGTGGCAGCGGGCCGTCTGAACGGTCCCGCCCTGCCTCGATGACCCCGCGGCGGGCCGAGTTCTCCCTTCGCCCCACCGTCGTACCCATGCGCTGAACACTCGCCGAACGCGTGCATGGACGGTTCCGCGACGCCTGTACCGGCCACCGCCGACATCACCCGAGGCTCGCACCTCCGCGTCGTCACACCCGCACACCCACTTGGTCCAGCGCCCTGAAGCGCCGTCACACCCCGCCGCACCGAGGGCCGCTCCGCCGTGCCCACGTGCTGCCCACGGCGGCCCCGCAGGACTTGAGGAAAGGCCATCTCCCATGCCAGTGGAGTTCCTTGGCATCGCCGCCACCAACAACGGCTCCGAAACCACCTCGCGCTCCGGCGCCGCCTTCGACAAGGAGTACACGCTCCGGCTCGCCCGGGCGCACGAGGACCACGGCTGGGACCGCGTGCTGTTCGCCTACGGTTCCGGATCACCGGATCCCGCCCCCGCCGCCGCCTACATCGCGAGCAGGCTGGACCGCCTCCAGATCCTGCTCGCCCACCGGCCCAACGTCTCGTATCCGACCTTCGCCGCGAAGACCTTCGCCACCCTCGACCAGATCAGCGAGGGCCGGCTGGCCGTGCACTTCATCACCGGTGGCAACGACCACGAACAGGGCCGCGAGGGCGACACCCTCACCAAGGACGAACGCTACGCCCGCACGCGCGAGTACATCCAGATCGTCAAGAAGATCTGGACCAACCACGAACCCTTCGACCACGAGGGGGAGCACTACCGGTTCCAGGACTTCGTCAGCGACGTCTTTCCGGTCCAGCATCCCCGTCCGAACGTGTCGTTCGGCGGCTCGTCACCTGCCGCGTACGCCGCCGGGGGTGCCGAGGCCGACATCTACTGCCTGTGGGGCGAGCCCCTGGCGAAGACCGCCGAGCAGATCGAGGCGGTGAAGGCCGCCGCGAAGGCGGCCGGCCGCACCGACGTGCCGCGCATCCAGGCCGCGTTCCGCCCGATCATCGCCCCGACCGAGGAACTGGCCTGGGAGAAGGCGCACCGCACGGTCGGCGCGATCAAGACCCGCAAGGAGAAGGGCGATCCGGTCACCAAGCGCCGCTATGGCCAGGGTCAGCCACAGAACTCCGGCTCGCAGCGGCTGATCGCCATCGCGGAGGCGGGGGAGCGCTACGACCGCGCCCTGTGGACCCCGACCGCCGCCGCGACCGGTGGCGCGGGCAACTCCAACGCCTTGGTCGGAACCCCGGAGACGGTCGCCCGGGCCCTGCTGGACTACCACGACCTCGGCGTCGACATCCTCTCCGCCCGCGGCTACGACCTGCTGGGTGACGCGATCGACTTCGGCCGGTACGTGATCCCGATCGTCCGCGAGGAGGTCGCCAAGCGCGACGCCGAGCGAGCGGCGCGTGGCACGCAGAATCTCGCGGCGGTCCACGGATGACGTCCGTCGGCCGCTGTCCGGGGAGATGGCGGCGGCGGCCCTGAACGCCCGCCGCTAGCCTACGAGTTCGCCTACGAGCGCGGCGACCTGGTCCACTTCGATGAGGAAGCCGTCGTGGCCGTAGGGGGATTCGATCACGCGGAGGTCGTCTGCCGTGGGAATCCCGGCGGCCAGCTCCGCCTGCTGGGCGAGGGGATACAGGCGGTCCGAGCTCACCCCGGCGACAAGCGTCCTGGCGGTGACGCGGCCCAGGGCTGCGCGGGTGCCGCCACGATCGCGGCCGATGTCATGGGTGTTCATGGCATCGGCCAGCACGGCATAGCTGCCCGCGTCGAAGCGGCGCACCAGTTTGTCGGCGTGGTGGTCGAGGTAGGACGCGACCTGGTACCGGCCACCGTTCCAGGGGTCCTCCGTACCCTGCGGCGCGCGGCCGAAGCGGACCTGCAACTCCGGCTCGCTGCGGTAGGTGACGTGGGCGATGCGGCGGGCCTGGCCGAGGCCCGTGTGCGGACCCCTGCCCGTGTCGTGGTAGTCGCCGCCGCGCCAGTGCGGGTCGCCGCGGATGGCATGGAGCTGGATGTTCGCCCAGGCGATCTGCTCCGCGCTCGCCGCCGCCGTGGTGGCGAGCAGGAGGAGCGCGCTCGTGCGCTCCGGATACGACACGGCCCACTCCATCGCACGCATCCCGCCCATGGAACCGCCGACCACCAGGGCCCAGCGGTCGATGCCGAGCGCGTCGGCCAGGCCGGCTTCGGCGGCGATCTGGTCGCGCTGGGTCAGAGAGGGAAAGGCCCCACCCCAGGGCCGTCCGTCGGGACGGGTCGAGGACGGTCCGGTACTGCCCTGGCAGCCGCCCAGCACATTGGCGGCGACGACGAACCAGCGGTCCGGGACCGCGCGGCGATGCGACGACGCGCGCTGCCGGTCCGATCCGCGGGAAGGCCCGGACCGAATGAGACGGGCACGCGTTCGTGCGGATTGTCGTGCGAGGGGGTGACCCGGGCGCTGCTTGATCGTTTCGGTGGTGGTGGCCGGCGAACCGGGTCCGGCCCCGGGTCCTCCCCGTGCACGCGCGGTATCCGTGGCGTGAGGGGCGGCCCTGGATCCGGATCGTGCGACGCGCCCCCGCGCCGGGGGTCGGGGGAGTACCAACGATGTGTGGGCTGGTCGGCTACGCCGGTTTCGCTGGTCATGTGCCTCAGGGCACCGAAGACACCTCGCTCAAGGAGATGACCGAGATCCTGGCGTGCCGAGGCCCGGACGCCTCGGCCATGTGGGCGGAGGAGACGGCGGGTCTCGGGCACACCCGGCTGGCCACGGTGGACCTGGTCGGCGGACGGCAGCCCATGGTCCTGGCTCGCGACGGGCGCACGGTACTGGCGGTGACCTTCACCGGAGAGGTCTACAACCACGCCCGGCTGCGGTCGGAACTGACCGCCCTCGGACACCGGTTCACCACCCGCAGCGACAGCGAGGTCGTGCTCCACGCCGTCGACGCCTGGGGCGAGGGGGCTCCGGCCCGCCTGGAGGGCATGTTCGCCTACGCCGCCTGGGAGCCGGGCCCGCGACGACTGACGCTGGTACGGGACCGGTTCGGGATCAAGCCTCTCTGCTACGCGCGCGTCGGCGACGCTGTGGTGTTCGGTTCCGAGCCCAAGTCGGTGCTGGCCCATCCGGCGGTGACCGCGCGGCTGGACCTGGACGGGCTGCGGGAACTGCTGCTGTCCGCCCACCCGATGATCAAAACACCCGGGCGCAGCGCGTTCGCGGGCCTCGACGAGGTCGCCCCCGGCACCGCGGTCACCATGACCCCCGAGGGTGAGCGCGGCCGCCGCTACTGGTCGCTGACCCCCGCCGAGCACCGCGACGATCTGCCCACCACGGTGGCGCGGGTACGGCACTTGCTGGAGGAGGCCGTCACCGGGCAACTGGCCGCCGACGTGCCGGTGAGCGTCCTGCTGTCCGGGGGTCTGGACTCCAGCGTGATCGCCGCGCTGGCCCGCCCGGCGGCGGGGACACTGCACACCCTGTCGGTGGACCTCGGCAGTCAGGCATCCGACCGGGACGCCATGGGGCGCGACCCGGACGGTCCCTACGCCGAGTTGATGGTGCGCCGGCTGGGCAGCGCACACCGCCGGGTACGACTGGACGCCCAGGAACTCGCCGACCCGGATCTACGCGCCCGGGTCGGTCATCTGCGCGACGGGCTGACGCTCGGGGACTTCGACACCTCACTGCTCCAGCTGTACCGCGCGGTGCGCGAGGACTTCCCGGTCACCCTCGCCGGGGACGGCGCCGATGAACTCTTCGGCGGCTACCGCTGGTTCACCACCCAGACCACGACGACACCATCCTTTCCCTGGGCCGGCGTGCTGGACCGCGCGGACCTGACCCGGCTGCTCGACCCGGCCCTGGCCGCCGCCCTCGACCTGCCCGCACACCGTGCCGCACTCCACCGGACCGCCTGCGCCGAGATCGAGCACCTGCCCGGAACCACACCCGCGGAGACCGCGCTGCGACGCGACAGCCACCTCAACCTGACCCGGTTCCTGCCCTGCCTGCTGGATCGCGCCGACCGCCTCAGCATGGGCGTCGGCCTCGAGGTCCGGGTGCCGTTCCTGGACCACCACCTGGTCGAGTACGTCTTCAACACCCCCTGGGCCATGAAGACCTTCGACGGCCGCGAGAAGAGCCTGCTGCGCGCCGCCGTCACCGACCTGCTCCCCGAACCGGTCCTGACCCGCCGCAAGAGCCCCTATCCCATGGTCCGCGACCCCGCCTACCGCGCGGCCCTCACCGCACAGGTGAGCCACCTCCTGACCGGGACCGGCCCCGCCACCGACCTGCTGAACGTCTCCGCCGTACGCAGCCTGCTGCTGGAACCCACCGGCGCGGACCGCTTCCCCCGCGAGGGACTGGAACTCGTCCTGGACCTGGACCACTGGCTGCGCACCCATCGCCCCTCCCTCCACCTCTGACCCCCACACGCGCCACCCCGGCCACCCCGCCCATCGCCTCCTCCGCCTCATCGCCTCCTCTCCACGCCTTCCCTCAGTCCCTCCTCCCCGATCCGTCGCCGAGACCGCACTGGACACCGCCATGCAGCACGCCGTGATCACCTCAGCCGTCCGCACCCCCATCGGCCGCGCCCACAAGGGCGTTCTCGCCACCGTCCGCCCCGACGACCTGCTCGCCCGCACGCTCACCGAAGCGCTGGCCCGCACTCCCGGCCTCGACCCGTGCCACGTGGACGACCTCGTCGTCGGCTGCGCCCTCCCCGGCGGTGAACAAGGCTTCAACATCGCCCGCATCGCCGCCGTCCTCCTCGGCTGGGACCACGTACCCGGGGTCACCGTCAACCGCTTCTGCACCTCCTCACTGCAGGCCATCCGCATCGCCGCCCAAGCAGTGCGCTGCGGAGACGCCGACGTCGTCATCGCGGCCGGAGTCGAGTCACAGTCCCGTCTCACCCACGGCAGTTCCGACACCTGGCCCGGCACCGAGAACCCCGCCTTCCGCACCGCCGGGCAACGCACGATCCGGCGCTCACAAGCCGACGCGGGGCCGTGGAACGACCCACGCGAACAAGGCGGGCACCCCGATCCCTACATCCCGGTGGGGCTGGCCGCCGAGAACACCGCCGACCTGTACGGCATCACCCGCACCGCCATGGACGCCTACGCCGCACGATCCCACCGGCTCACCCGACACGCCCTCGACCAGGGCTTCCACTTCGGCGACATCGTCCCGGTCAAGACCCCGGACGGCACCACCGCCACGGCCGACGACTGTCCGCGCACGGGGGTCACCCAGCAGAGCCTCGCCGCCCTGCCGCCACGATTCCGCCCCGACGGCAGGGTCACCGCGGGCAACAGCGCGCCGCTGTCCGACGGAGCCGCGGCGGTCGTCGTCATGTCCGAGACGTACGCCCACACCCACGGCCACACCCCGCTCGCCCGCATCCTGGCCACCGCCGTCAGCGCGGGCACTCCCGAGACCGAGGGCCCGGCCCCTGTCGCCGCGACGCGCGCCGTCCTGACCAGGGCCGGTCTGTCCCTGGCGGACGTCGGCACCGTCGCCGGCAACGAACCCTTCGCCGCCCAGATCCTGGCGTACTGCGCCGAACTCGGACTGGAACCCGAGCGCGTGAACCCGCACGGCGGCTCGATCGCCCTGGGCGAGCCCTACGGCGCGGCCGGAGCCCGGCTGACGACAACCGCCCTTGCCACCCTGCGCCACGACGACCTGAGCACCGCTCTGATCAGCGTCGTCGCCGCAGGCGGCCAGGGAATGGCCCTCCTCCTGGAGCGCACCTCGTAGGCCGGGGGGATCTCGTCACCGCGATCGGAGTGCTGGTCGGCGTGGTGGCCACGGAGGGCGTGGTGCGGGCTTCGGCGGCGGGTTCCCTGCGGTCTGACCTGCGAGGCCACGTGACCTGCAAGGCCACGTGACCTGCAAGGCCACGTGACCTGCAAGACCCACCGGCCCGCGAGGCCGACGGCGCCTCCGGTTCTACGGCGCGATCTCGAACTCGGGCGGCTGGAGACCCGCGAGACATTCCGTGTTCGGCGCGGTCGGACTGTCGAAGAACGAGGCGGTGATCGCTTGCGCGCACGGCGACTCGGCGAAGGCCACATGGGCGACGTAGGGGACCGTGACGACGGTGGACCGGCTCAGCGTACGAGCTACGTAGGCACCGTTGCTCGGCGCGGTCTGGGCGTCGAACCCGCCTGACATGACGAGGGTCGGGATGTTGCTTCGCGTCACGTCACGCACCGAGCGCGGCGCGGCCGGGACGTCCCAGGCACGGCAGTCCGCATGGAGGAAGGGGAGTTGGGGTGCGTTGGCGAGCACCGAGCGGGGGAAGGAGGGGAAGGCGCGCCGCCCTCCCCGGATCACATCGGCCTCGCTCTCGAAGGGTGTCCACTCGCGGCAGAAGACGCCGTAGGCGAGCCCGTGGGCAACCCTGCCCATGGCCTGCGGACTGAGCTTGCCGCCCGCCCACTGCTCGGCGATGCGCTGCGGATTGCCATGAGCCAGCTCGTCGATGGAGCGGGGCACTCCGGAGGCCAGGTGGGTGGCGGAGGTCAGCCAGTTCACCAGGACCCCGCCGTCCAGCACGACCTTGACCGGCGCCGGTTGGCCCGGGACCGTGACGGTGGTGGTGAGCGGTCGGGCTTCGAGCTGACGGACGAGACGCTCGAAGGTGGCCGACAGGTGCGGGTAGCGGCTGTTGCAGGAGGGCTGCTCGGCACAGGCCTTGAACAGGCCGTCGAAGCCCTGCCGCGCGGCGCTCCAGGTCACGGCTCCGCCCGCCAGGGACGGCGGCAGGACGCCGTCGATGCCGACCGACCGGATGCCCTTGGGGTGGTCGCGCAGGTAGATGAGAGCCAGGTCGGTGCCGTAGGAGATACCGAAGACGTTCCACCGCTTGATGCCCAGCGCGACGCGCAGGTCGGCGTAGTCGGTGGCGCTCTCGGTGCTGTCGTAGGCGCTGAGGTCGCCGCGGCTCGCCGACTGCTCGCGGCAGACCCGCGTAGCCCTGACGTGCAGACGCCCGGTGGACGGCGCACCGTAGACGAGGCCGACGGCGCGTGCGTTGAACGCGTCGACGTTCGGACAGGTGAGCACCGGGTCGGCCGAGTAGGTTCCCCGCTGGGACATGAAGATCACGTCCCGGTCGCGGTTCAGACCGCCGTCGATCGCCAGTTGGGCCTCGGAGACAGCGTCGTCGCCGGGCCCGCCGGCGAGCCACACGATCGGATCGCGCGCCGGTCTGCTCGTGGCCGCCGCAACGATCGCGACACCTAGGGTGATCTTCCGTCCCTTGTGGCGGGAGCGGTTCTCGGGCACGGTGAGCGTCCCGCAGCGGGCCCCTTCGAGAGCGGGGATCGGGTCCGCCGTCCGCGGGCAGGGGCCCGGCACGAAGCGGGCGTCGCCCACCGTTCGCGCGACGGTGCCGAGGGGCGCTGCGGGGCTGCCTTCGGCTCGCGCGGGTGTCACGGCGAGGCCGGCGACGAGGACTCCGGCCGTTGCTCCGGCCAGCGCGGCCGGGATCCGTCGCAGCGTGCGCCTGGGGTGGGTCGGGCGGATGGACCTCATGAGCTCTCCAGGTCGGGGGTGATGGTGAACGGTTTAGGTGCGAGTCCCGCCACGCAGGCCGTGTCCGGCGAGACCGGGTGGGTGAGGAAGGAGGCCAGGACGCTTTGCGCGCAGGGCGACTGGGGGACCACCCAGTGGCCGATGCCGGGAATCTGCACGGCGGTCGAGCGGGGCAGCGTACGGCCCGCGTACGGCCCCCAGCGCGCTCCGGTCTTCGCGTCGAAGGTCCCGGAGACGATGAGTGTCGGCACCTTGCTGAAGGTCGCCACCCGCTGGACGGGGGTGCGGTCCGGGACGTTCCAGACGCGGCAGACGTCGTGCTCGAAGGGGAGCTGCGGTGCCTGGGCCAGGACCGTGTCCGGCCACCCGGGGAAGGCCCGGCGTCCCGCCTTCAGCAGGTCGGACTGCGAATAGCCCGGCACCCACTCGCTGCAGGCCACCGACTGCGTCAGGCCGTGGGCGAACTCGCCGATGACGGGCTTCGCGCCGGCGGCGCGGGCCTGGGCGAAGCGGTCAGGGTGTCCGTGGGCGAGTTCGTCGAGAGCCGCGGGGACGTCGACCGCCGGGACGGCGTTGGCGACCAGCAGGTTCACCAGCGCGCCCCCGTCGAGGACGACCTTCACCGGGTCTCCGCCGCCAGGCGGCGGCGTCGTCACCGTGAGAGGGCGCGCCTCCAGTCGCCGGATCTGCCGTGTCAGCGTGCTCGGGAGATCCGGGTAGCGGCTCTTGCACCGCGGTTGGGAAGCGCACGCCGCGAAGATCGCGCCGATCCCCTCCCGGGCACTGTCCCAGGTCCACGGCAGGCTCACGATCTGCGGAGGGACGACGGAGTCGATGGCCACCGAGCGAATCCCCTGGGGGTGCCGGCGCAGGAAGGTGAGGGCCAGGTCGGTGCCGTAGGAGTACCCGTAGACGTTCCACCGGCGGATGCCGAGCGCCTTCCGCAGGTCGGCGAAGTCGGCAGCGTTCTCTGTGGTGTTGTAGGCACTCACCTCGATTCCGTCGGCCGTCAGACGGTCCCGGCACTCCTTCGTCGCGCGCACCAGGCGGCGCCCGGTCGACGGCGCGTCGTAGCGCAGCCCCACGGCGTCCGCGTAGAACCGGTCGATCTCCGGGCAGGCGAGGCTCGGCTGCGAGTAGAGGGTTCCGCGCTGGGCCATGACGATCAGATCGCGATCCCGGTTCACGCCGGCGTCGATCAGGAAGGGCATGTCCCCGATCACGTCGCCTCCGGGGCCCCCGGTCATGAACACCACCGGGTCCCCGGCCGGTCTCGCCGACGCGGCCGGAATGATCGCGACGGCCAGCCGGATGGTCCGCCCCCGCGGGTGGGCGCGGTTCTCGGGCACCTCCAGGACCCCGCATCGGCCGGGGACCGGCTCGGGCGCCTTCGGACAAGGACCGGGCACGAACCGCGCCGGAGGTCCTGGCCGGGCCGCGTCGCCGGGTGGTGACACGGCACCGCTCGGCGACGCGCCGGCCGTTCCGAGGAAGGCCAGACCGGCCGCGACGAGTGCCATCGTGGTGCGCGCGCGCCGCGAGCGCCGCTGTGCGTACCGGTGTTGCGCCCTTCTTCGTACGATCCTGCCGTTCCCGCGAACGGACGGCAGGCAACCCGGACTGAGGCCGTGTTCCGTCATGTGATCCCGTCTCTCTGACGTCCGCGGCCTCCCTCACCGGGACGACGCCGCGTGGCTCCGCCCGCCGCCGCATGATCGGTGCGGGCACTGCGTACGCCAGCCTGAGTCTGTGGAGAGACGTCCACCACTCGTGGGGCTCCACTTGGCCGTCGGCATCACCCGGGGCGCCCCCGGCTGTGCCGCGCCGTCACTCGCGTTGGTGCCTCGTGTACCGCGCCCGGGCCGAACGGCCCAGGCACGGCGCGCCTCGGCCGTGCGGGCGGACGCCGGTGGAGGAGGATCGGTCGGGGGATCGGTCGGCACGCCACTCGCGGCGTCCCACCCGCCGCGGCGGACGTGGGTCAGCGGGCCGGGAAGGCTTGCCCGATCACTCAATCTCACGGCCGCACGATGTCAGACGTCCCCCGTGGCCGCGTTCTCGCCGGGAGCGCCCGTCGTGAGGTCCGGGTGACCGTCGGCGTCGCGGTCCTGGAGCCCGACCGAGGCGCCTAAACGGTCACCCTGTTCCGCGGTCGCGTCCTGGGACGGCCGCGGGTGCCCGGGTGGTGCGTCTGCCAGGAAACCGGGTGGCGCGTCAGCGGCCGAAGGTGTCCGCGAACCTGCGTCCGTCGACGACGGGGTAGCCGAAGTCCGTCGCGTTGAAGCCCGTCGCGTACGTGCTCGTCAGGCCCGTGGTCGCGCCGCGCAGGACCCACGCCGCCCCGTCGTCGTATCCGTGGGGCAGGACGTCCTCGCCGAACGCGCCGACCGCCAGGTCAGCCCTGCCGTTGCCATTGATGTCACGCAGCCGCAGCGAGGAGCCGAAGTGGTCGCCCGCCTCGGCGGCGCCCGGCACACCCGGCGTGGCCTGGTGAAACGACTGGGCGCCGCTCGTGGTCAGGCCGCCCGGACCGCCCTTCAGGAAGACGACGTTGCCGACGTTGCGGTGGCCGTCCACGTCCTCGTACGCGGCGCCGACCGCGACGTCCGCGCGGCCGTCACCGGTCGCGTCGCCCACCGCCACGGCCGCGCCGAAGTCGTCGAACGCCTCGTCGGTGCCGGGGATTCCCGCGCTGGCCTGGGTGTAGGTCGTGCCCGTGACGGGGAGCCCGGCCACTCTGCCGTACCGGACGGTGAACGAACCACCCTGTGCGACGGCCGTGTTGCCGGTGACCAGATCGTCGTATCCGTCGCCGTTGATGTCTCCGCCCGCCACGGCCGACGCCCAGGAGGCGCCTCCCGGGGCGGCGTCTTCGGCCAGCACCGAGTAGTTGTGGCCGAGATCCCCGGGGCCGCCGCGCAGGACGCCGACGTAGGTACTGGAGGCCCCGCTGTCGGCGGCCGTCTTCTTGCCGTGCAGCACGTAGTCGCTGCCGTCGGTGCCGGAGAAGTGACCTGCGACGACACCGTCCAGTTGTACGTTGTCGGGCAGGAAATCGACTTCAGGTGCCAGTGCGCCGTCCTGGGAGGGTTTCCCGTCGGCGTACCACCAGAGGCTGTTGCCGCCCACGACGACCAGGTTGCCGGTGCCGTCGCCGTCGAGGTCGGCGAACGCGGTGCCCTCGCCGAAGAGGTCGGCCTCGGCCGTCGGGGCGGTGAGCGCCATGCCGCCGGACGTGAACGGCCTCGTCCCGCCCCACACGATCGTCACCGAGCCCCGGGGCTTGCCCGTGACCTCCTCGCCGGGCGCGCCGACGATCAGATCGGCGTAGCCGTCACCGTTGACGTCGCCGCTGGTGACGTTCTCACCGAACCTGTCGACCGACTCCGAGGTGCCCGGAACACCCGCCGTGTTCTGCGTGATGTTCACCGAGCGCGCGGGGCTGACACCGGAGGCCGAGCCGAGGAGGACGGTGACCGTGCCCCCGCTCGCCTTGGGGGTGCCGATCACCAGGTCGCGGTAGCCGTCCCCGTTGAAGTCGTCCGGCAGCCCGGAGGGGGCCGCGACGGCGGCGGGGGCGCCGAGCCCCACGACGGCGAGGACGGCAGCCGTGGCGACGGCCAGAGTACGTGCGTGCAAGGTGGTGCTCCCTGTCTGTGGAACCGACTCCGGTGCGGCTTCGGTGACGTACGACCCCTCGAGTGGACAAAGGGTTGTACGAGCGGGAAGAGAAGGTGAACGAGCCGCGCGGCCAGGAAGGATGACCGGCCCGGTGGAGGACGGGCGGGCCGTCGCCCGGCGTCGCGCCCTCTGCCGCGGCAGAGGGTCAAACACCGTCTGCCGGGCGTCCTCGACCCATGGGCGTCGGCGATGGGTTCCGGCCATGCCGAGCTCCACCGAGCCTGCGGCCAACAGGCGGATTCCAGACGAGCTTTGGCGCTCCGGGCGGGGAGCCGCGCGCCGAGCGGCGCGGGAAGAGACAGAAGTAGTTGAGGCAAATGGGGCAACCATGAGCCCTGGCTGACCGTCTACAACCGCGTATTGAAAGGAGCCCCACTGAGTGAAAATCGTCTTCCTGATCCACAACGTCTACGGCATCGGCGGAACCATCCGCACCACGCTCAATCTCGCCTCGGCCCTCGCGGACCGCCATGAGGTGACGATCGTCTCCATGCTGCGCCACCGCACCAAACCCCGGTTCACCATCGACAAGCGAGTGACCCTGTTACCGCTGGTCGACCTGCGCAAAGACTCCGCCGACATGGCCGATCCGCGGTCGCGTCAGCCCACGCAGGCGTTCCCTTCCGCCGAGAAACGACACGGTCAGTACAGCCGGCTCACCGACCTGCGGGCCGAGGAGTATCTGCGTACCTGCGACGCCGACGTGATCATCGGCACGCGTCCGGGCATCAATGTCTACCTGGCGCGATTCGCACCCCGCCAGGCGTTGCGCATCGCTCAGGAACACCTCACGCATGACACCCACAGCAAACGGTTGCGCGGCCAACTCGCCCAGCACTACCGCGCCCTGGATGCCGTGATCACCACCACCGAAGCGGACGCCACCGCGTACCGCACCAGGATGCGCCTGCCCGGTGTGCACATCCAGGCCATTGCCAACAGCGTGCCCGAACCCGACGTGCCGGCCACCGACGGCGGAGCCGACGTCATAGCCGCGGCCGGACGCCTGGTCCCCGCCAAACGGTTCGACCTGCTCATAGAGGCTTTCGCCAAGGTCGCCGCCGAGCGCCCGGACTGGTCCCTGCGTATCTATGGCACCGGCGCGGACAAGGAGCGGCTCCAAGACCTCATCGACGACCGCGGGCTGGTGGGGCGGGCGACTCTGATGGGCGCGACCGCACACATTGAGGCCGAGTTCGCCCAGGCGTCCATCGTGGCGAGCGCCTCCGACGCGGAGTCGTTCGGCATGACCCTGGTCGAGGCCATGCGCTGCGGAGTTCCCGTGGTCAGCACCGACTGCCCGCTCGGCCCGGCCGAGATAATCCACGACCGTGTCGACGGCCGACTGGTCCCTGTCGGTGACTCCGAGGCGCTCGCCGCAGCCCTGCTCGACCTCATCGACGACGAAACCACCCGTCGCCGCATGGGCGACGCGGCGCGGGCCGCCTCCCGTCGCTTCGACCCGGTCCCCATCGCCAGGTCCTACGACGACCTGTTCACCGACCTTGCCGGAACCAGCGGCTCCCGTGCCTGGCTGCGCAGACGCGGCTGGTTGCGCGCCCGCATCGGTCCCTTCGCGCGCCGACTGCTCCCGTCACCCCGCGGCTGAACAGGGTCCACGCCACTCGCGTCGGGTGTGCGGGGGATATTTCAGCGCTCGGCTCCGGGAAACCCTCGGTTCCGGGTCAGGGACCGCCATGCCGCATGCCGCGTCGCTGCGGAGGCACCTAGCATTCCGGGCATGGCGATGTTCGTGCATTTGATGTCGGCGGCGAACGCGCCGCGCGTCCGGCGGTCCGGGATACGTGCGGACAGTCGAGGGCAGGGCGGTGCGCGAGGTGTCTACTGCTTCCCGGTGCTGCCGTCGTACACCCTCACCCACCAGTGGGTGCGAGAACTGTCCCGGAGCGGCACCCGGGGCGGGCTGGTCGCCGTCCACGTGCGGCTGGACGACGCCCAGAGCGTGCTGGTCGGGCGCTATTCGGACCGCGCCCGGGACGCCCAGGCGTGCGTCACCGCGGCAGAGGCGGTGCGGCGCATCGCGGCGCTCGAGGACCCGCGCGGCTGGGAGGTGTTCGTGCCCCGGGCCATCCGGCCGCGCGAGCTGCACCGGATCCGTTCCGTGTCCCAGGTGGCGGGCTGGCGGTACTGGCCGGACGCGCACGGAGTACGCCCCTGCACCTGTTACGGGTGCCGGGTGCGCGGCGAGTACGGATCGCGACGCCTGCGTGAGCGGTTGCCGCATCCGCTGGACGGGCCGCCCCCACCGGTCCCGGTGCTGCTCGCCCGGGTCGCGGCGGCCGGTGACCCGGGCGACCCGGGCGCGCTGAGCGACGCGCTGCACTGGTTCGGCATGCGGCGACGAGGTCCGCTGGCCCAACTGGCCCCTCTCGCCGCCCATCCCTACGCCGGCGTGCGGGAGAACCTGGTGTGGGCGGTGGGCCGCTGGACCACGCCCGGAGTCGCCGAGCTGCTGGACGTCCTCGCCGACGACCCGCACCCGGATGTCCGGGAGGCGGTGGAAACGGTCCGCGAGCCGGCGTGAGGACACTGGTCACCGACCGTTCGTGCGCACCGGTGCGCGGTTGCCCCGGCGGCTCCCGGAACGCGTCGACTCGGTACGTCGTACGAGCCGAAAGGCGGGGCGGTACGCCACCCCCCCCACGCCGACGATCAGGAACGTCGGGAAGCAGAGGTGTGCTCCGGGCGGGAGCGCAGGGTGGAGGCGAAGTCCTCGGCGGCACGACAGTCGAGATCATCGGCCTGAGCGTTCCCGGCGCGAACCTGCACAGCAAGCTCACCGGCGAACTCACCAGCCACTGAACCCGGACTCGCACACCACGAAGGACCTCGGCCGCCGGCCGAGGTCCTTCTCCGTCGCCACGGGCGTCCCCGACCCGGACCACGAACCGACAGGACACTCGGCCGCATCACCGCCGAGCCCGACGAAGAGAGAGCGAGGCACGGCTGTCGACGCCGGCCCGATGGCCACGGCGACGCGGGCGCCGTGCCTGGGCGAACTCGGCTCCCCGGCGTGACGTCCTGACGAGCTGCCACACCTGTGAGTTACCTCACCCGTCGCGGTCGGCTGTCGTGGCCGAACTGCCTGGCCAACAGCCCTGCCCCCGCATCCGGCGACTCCTGCTGGCCGGATACGTCAGTAATCTGTCATTGCAGTCAGTGCGAGATCCGATACAGGCTGTGACCGTGTCTGAGCGACGTGTTGTTGTGGTGGTGTATGCGGGCGCCATGGCGCTGGACATCACCGGACCGATTGAAGTGTTCGATGTCGCCAACCGGCTCCTCGCCCCGGCGGCCGCCCCCTATCGGATCGGCCTGGTCTCCGCCGACGCACCGCTGGTGCGAACGAGTTCAGGAGTGGTCGTGGAGGCCTCGCCGCTGGAGGCGGGGCAGGGATCCATCGACACCCTCCTCGTCCCGGGCGGATGGAGTCTCAGCGAGGTGCTCGGGGACCGGACGCTGGTGTCGTGGATCGGCAAGGCGGCGGCCCGGTCGCGCAGAGTCGCCTCGGTATGCGGCGGATCCTTTCTGCTGGCCGAGGCGGGCCTTCTGGACGGCCGACGTGCCACCACGCACTGGGCGTACAGCGAGGCGATGGCCTGCCGCTATCCGGCCGTGACGGTGGACGCCGAGCCGATCTTCGTCTGGGACGGCCCCTTTGTGACGTCAGCGGGCGTGTCGACCGGGATCGACATGGCACTTGCCCTGGTGGAGGCCGATCACGGTGCGGCGCTCGCGCTGGAGACGGCCCGCTTTCTGGTGCTCTTCCTCAAACGGCATGGAGGGCAGTCCCAGTTCAGCGCGGTGCTCGACGCCCAGTTGGCCGACCATCCACCCATCCGGACCGCACAGGAGTGGATTCTGGACAACCTGCACAACCCGTTACCCGTGGCCGAGATGGCCATGCGGGCCAACATGAGCCCGCGCAACTTCGCCCGGGTCTTCAGGCGCGAAGTGGGCACGACCCCCGGCCAGTTCGTCGAACGCACGCGCATCGCCCGCGCGCGAGAGCTGCTGGAGACGACCGATCTGCCGATCGGCCAAATAGCGGGCCGCTGCGGATTCGGCGCCCCCGAGACCTTCTTCCGCTGCTTCGGACGAAGCCTGGGGCTCACGCCGAAGGAGTACCGGCACCGCTTTCAGGTCGTCACGCCATCCGGCCTCATCGACCGGCGCCACGAGACGGACAGGAGCCCCGCATGACCACCACCATCTCGGACTTACCCGAGGCAGGGACCGTACGCCTGGTCGACCATCTGGCAGCGGAGCTCGCCAGGGCCGGTGTCACTCATGTGTTCGGCGTCGGCGGCGCGAACATCGAGGACCTGTATGACGCCGTTCACCGCTCCGGCACCGTCCGCGGTGTCGTCGCCAAGCACGAGTTCTCGGCCGTCACGATGGCCGACGGATATGCCCGGACCACCAGGCGCCTCGGCGTTGTCGCGGCCACCTCGGGCGGCGGCGCGATGAACCTGGTACCGGGCCTGGCGGAGGCGTACGCCTCCCAGGTGCCCGTGCTGGCCCTGGTGGGCCAGCCGCCGACCGCCCAGGAGGGGCACGGAGCGTTCCAGGACTCCAGTGGCAAGGGGGGCTCCTTCGACGCCGCGGAGGTCTTCACACCCATCTCCCGGTTCTGCGCCCGGGTCGAGGACGCGGACTCCCTCAGGGAACTGCTGCCGCGGGCGTTGGCGGCGGCACAGACCGATCCGCGCGGGCCGGCGGTGCTGCTGCTGCCCAAGGACGTGCAGCAGGCGCGGATCCGGTTGCCCGGCCGCGGCCCGGCGCGGACACCGAAGGGCCCGGCGCCGACACCGGCCGGTCCGACGCCGGCACAGGGCCTGCCGATGTCCGTGCCGACGGCATCGGCGGCACGGCTCGACGGCGCCGCACTCGCCGAGGTGTCGAACGTCCTCCGTGGGGCCGACAGGGTCCTCGTCATCGCCGGTGAGGAGGTTGCCGCCGCGGACGCCCGTGCGGAACTGGCGGAACTGGCCCGGAGCCTCGGGGCGTGGGTGGCGGTCACTCCGGACGCCAAGGATGTCTTCGACAACCATGATCCCCGGTTCGCCGGGGTGGCCGGAGTGATGGGCCATGCCAACGTCGAAGACTGTCTGCGGCGGGCCGACGTGTGCCTGCTGGTAGGTACCCGGCTGCCGCTTCTGGCGCGCGGCGGCCTGGAGCGGGCCCTGGCCGCCACCGACGTCGTGTCTCTGGGGCACGCACGGCCGTTCGTGCCGGGCGCCGCACTGGGTGGGGACCTGCGGGACGCGCTGCGCGCGGTGACCGGCGGGCTCCCCGCACGCCCCCGTGACTGCCCTCAGCACGCCGGTCCCCTCCCCACCCTCATGCCGGCCCCGGTCTCCCCGCCGACCCGCCCGCGAACCGTCCCGTACACCGAGGCGGTCGCCGCGGTGGAGGCGGCACTCCCTCAGGACGCGCACGTCTTCGTGGACGCCGGCAACGCGGGCGCCAGCGCGATCCATCTCCTCCCGGCACCGCGCCACGGCCGCTTCGTGGTGGCGCTCGGTATGGGGGGCATGGGCTACACCTTCGGTGCCGGCATCGGCGCCGCGCTCGCCACCGGGCGAAGGACCTACGTACTCGCCGGCGACGGCGCCTTCTTCATGCACGGGATGGAAGTGCACACCGCCCTGGAGTACGCCGCACCCGTGACCTTCGTCATCTTCAACAACAACGCGCACGCCATGTGCGCGCTGCGTGAGGAGTTCCTCCAGGGCGGCAGCCGCACCGACGACCTGTTCCGCCGGACCGACATCGCCGCCGGGGTGGCCGCCGCCTTCCCGTCCCTCGACGTCACCGGGGCCGAGAACGCCGCGCAGTTGCGCAAGGCGCTGCTGCGCAGCAACACGGGCGGCGGCCCGGCTTTTGTCGCGCTGGACTGCGACCCGCGGGAGATCCCTCCGTTCCTCCCCTTCCAGCCCTTCGCCGAAGCCACCGCCGGCAATGAGAACGCCGACACCAAGGAGAGTTCAGATGAACGACGAGTCGTCCGCGTTGGCTGACATCCCCGGTCTGATGCGGATCGAGAACCCGGGCAAGGACGAGCTGACCGCCCACTGCATGGAGCTCACCCACGCCGTCTACCCCCACCATCAGGTCTACGGGCAGTACTGCACCATCCATGAGTACGTCGACTGCCCCCCGGAACTGACCTACGACTACCTGAGCCGAGGCCACCACTTGGAGGAGTGGACCTGCAGCCTGCGGGACTTCGCTCCCTCCGGCACACCCGGGCTGTGGGTCGGCCGCGACCGGCTCGAGGACGACACCAGGATCTACTGCAAGGTGGTCGCCAACCCCGAGGCCATGACCGTGGACTACCACTGCTCCTGGGATCAGGCCGACAAGCTGTGGATGATCTACCTGATGCGCGTCGTTCCGGCCCGCCTGGTGCTCGACAAGCCCGGATCGGTGATCACCTGGACCAACTGCCGCCATCCCTACTACGACATCAACCCGCACCCCGACCTGGCTCCCCGCCCGGACCGGCCCTGGGTGGGCGACTACTGGGACCTCTTCTACGCGGGGCACACCGTGGAGATGAACAACCTCAAGGTGATCCTGGAACACCGCCACCGCAACGGCCTGCCGGTCAGCGTGGCTCCGGCCGGGGCGGTGGCGCGGTGACCACGGTCAGCCTCACCGACGTCGCAAGCTACCTTCCCGGCGAGCCGGTCCCCGCGGAGTTCTACACCGACTACCCCGGAGCGGAGGACAAGCTCCGCAACCACCCCATGTTCAAGGTCCCTCCGTCACGGCACCACGTGGCCCCGGACGAGACCAACGCGGACATGGTCGAGCGCGCCGTGCAGCCCCTGATCGAACGGCACGGCAGGGACGAGATCCGGGGTGTCGACGTGCTGTTGGTGCACAGCCAGTTGCCGGATCTGCCGTTCGTCGGCGCCGGCACCGAGGTGGCACGCCGACTGGGCCTGAACCCGGAGTGGCTCGTCGATGTGGCCAACGCCGGTTGCGCGTCCTTCGTGTACATGCTGAAGCTGGCCCGGCAGATCCTCACCACCACCGATGCGAAGACCGCGCTCATCTGCAACGCGCAGAGCGCCGCGGGCCAGTGCTTCACCCAGTCCGAGGTGCGCAGGCTCGCCCAGGCGGCGATCCCGGGCGACGGCTGCGGCGTGGGCTATGTGACGACGTCGGCCGACACCCCCGTACTCGACGTGGAGACCCGGCACTTCGGCGAGTACGCGGGGGACATGACCGTGGCGGTCGACGACGGCCGCAAGTACTGGGAGCCGGGGGAGTCCCAGCTGCGGATCGGTTTCACCGACGCGAGCGTCGCCAAGGTTCTGGCACGCGGCAACCGCCTCGTCCCGGAGGTGATCACGGACCTGTGCCGACGGCTCGGCGTGGCCACCGGTGACATCGACGTCCTCGTCACCAACCAGCCGAACCGCACCTTCCTGCGGAACTGGCGCGAGGCGCTGCAACTGCCGGCCGAGCGGCACCTGAACACCTTCGACCAGTGCGGGAACCTCTTCGGAGCGGCGATCCCGATCACCCTGGACCGCGCGATCCGCTCGGGGCAGGTGAAGGACGGTGACCTGGTGGTCGTGGGGGGATTCGCCCACGCGGGCGACTTCGCCGGTGCCGCCGCCGTCCGCTGGCACGGCGGGCAGGGATGACCCATGGGCGTCCCCGTCCTGCACCGACTGGCCCTGAACGAGAGCCCATACCCTCCGTTGCCCTCGGTGCGCAAGGCGATGCAACAGGCCGTCGCAGAGGCTCACCGGTACCCGCAGTTCTACCCCGACGAGCTCGCCGAGCGGATCGCCGAGTGGTGCCGGGTGGCCCCCGACAGCGTCGCGGTCGGCAGCGGGTCGGTGGGGGTGGCACTGCAGTTGCTTCAGGCGGTGATGGAGCCGGGTGCCACGATGGTCCACGCCTGGCGCACCTTCGACGCGTACCCCTTGCTGGCCACCATGGTCGGCGCACACGCCGTCCCGGTGGCCCTGTCGCCGGAGGGACACCAGAATCTGGACGCCCTGCTGGCCGCGCTCGACCACGGAACCCGGGTCGTAGTGGTGTGCAATCCGCACAACCCCACCGGAAGCAGGGTTGCCGTCGACGCTCTGTCGGCGTTTCTGCGCCGGGTCCCTCGACATGTCACCGTGCTCCTCGACGAGGCATACGTGGAGTTCGCCGGCGACGCCGATCCGTCGGACACTCCCGCGTTCCTGGCCGCGCACCCCAACGTGCTGGTCCTGCGCACCTTCTCCAAGGCCTACGGCCTCGCCGCCCTGCGGATCGGCTACGGACTGGGCGCTCCCGCGCTGGTGGAACGGATCCGTCGGCAACAGTTGCCCTTCGGGATCAACGCGGTGGCGACCGCGGCGGTGAAGGCCTCACTACGAGCCGACAGCGAGCTGCGTCTCCGTGTGGACACCATCGTCACCGAACGTGAACGGCTCCGGCACGAACTCGTCGACCTGGGCTGGCACGTACGTCCTGGCTACGCCAATTCCGTCTGGCTCGCCGCGCCTGACCCGGTCGACGAGGGCGCGGCGGCGCTCACCGACGCCCGTGTCCTGACGCGCCACTACCCCGGCGAGGGACTTCGGGTCACCGTCGGCGACCGGAGGGCCAACGACACGGTGCTTGCCGCTCTGGCGGGGCTGCGCGCACCGGCTCGCGGTGAGTCCTTGTCCGCACGGGGAGAACCTGTTCCGGGTGCCCCGCGCTAGCGGGGGGCGAATCGTGGCACCCGTCACAGCATCGGAAGCAACCAACTCCATGGAGCGGAGCTCATTCATGGTGTGAGGGGCCGGGTCACCGGCCCCCGGGTGGGCAGAGCAGGGCCGCGTCGAGGCTGAAGGCCGCATAGCTCAGATGTTGCTCATATTGGTAGGTGTGGTGATCATTCGCCCCTTATGATCGAACTCGCTGGTCACAAGCCCGAGTTGCCCTCGGGCCGGCCAGACCCCCCAAGCAACAGACGCAAGGAATTCGAGTGTTCATAACCGGCTCCGGGGCCTCCCACTGCCGCTCCACCAGCCTTCCCCTGCTCGCCGCACTGACCACCGGGGCGCTCCTGGCCGTGGCCGCCCCAGCGGGTGCCGCGACGGAAGAAGCGGCAGCCGCTTCGCTCTCGCAGCCCCTTCCCGACCTGCCCTCCGCGGGGTCCGGTCAGGTCACCATGGTCGACTCCTCGGGCGCCCGGCTCGGTATCGGCCTGCCCGGATCGCCGCAGGCGCAGCCCGAGACGTACCCGGACGGCACGGTGATGTACTCCGAGCCGGATGCCTCCACTGATGTGGCCGTCCGTGTCTCGGGCAGCGGTGCGGTGAGCGCCCTGGTCGTCCTCAAGAACGCGGCCGCGCCCAGGGAGTTCCGTTTCCCGCTCGCCCTTCCCGAAAGCAGCCACGTGGTGTTCGACGCCGACGGAGGGCTGACCGTCGCCGACGGGGCGGGCCACACGGTCGGATCGTTCGCCGCGCCGTGGGCGGTTGACGCGAACGGGGCGCCGGTGAAGACGAGTTACCGCCTGGAGGGCGGTGTCCTCGTCCAGACGGTCGAGGTCGATGAGTCCACCGCCTTCCCGGTCGTCGCCGACCCCTCCTGGTGGGACAAGGCCAAGGAGATAGGGGGCGGCATGGTCAGCGACACATGGAACTCCATGAAGTGCGGCGCCGCGCTGGGGGCCGCCTTCGTCCCCGGGGCGAAGGCTTACAAGGTGATCAAGGCGGCCGGGGGGATCAAGAAGATCCTCACGGTCCTGGCCAGCGTGGACACGAAGAAGGGGGCCCTGTCCGCCCTCGGGTCCGGTGGATCTACCCTGTTCGGGATCAAAGCGGTCAAGAAGGCGTGTTTCGACGACCTGAAGTAGTCCTTCCGGCAACTCGCTCACAAGGGATTCATGTGAACACACTCCCTGCCGATTCGGCCTGGCGGCGGTCGGTCCCGTGGCGCGGGGCCGCGATGATGGCACTCGGCTACGCCGTCTTCTACCTGCCGCTGGTCTACTTCCTCGACCGTACGGTCAGCGCCGCCTGGCTGGCGGTTCCCCTCGTCGGCGTCGCCGCCCTG
Organism: Streptomyces sp. NPDC060027; assembly: GCF_042737005.1. Classification (NCBI taxonomy): domain Bacteria; kingdom Bacillati; phylum Actinomycetota; class Actinomycetes; order Kitasatosporales; family Streptomycetaceae; genus Streptomyces; species Streptomyces sp. NPDC060027. Next base: position 8,849 of record NZ_JBHWVI010000064.1, on the reverse strand, counting down.
ACGTTCGCCGCCGACCGGAAGGGGCTCGGGGACGAGCCCTGGTTCGTGCGGGCGATGGCACTCGCCATCGTCGCTGTCGCCCTCACCGGCGCGCTGCTCTCGTAGCGCCGACAGTCGGAACGTCCGACGCGAACCCCGCTCCCGACATGTCCGGGGCGGGGTTCCGCGTTGCTCTCTCGCCGGCTGGCTGGACACCGGACTCCGGGAACGGACAGGTGGCGCGAACGCAATGGGGAGTCGGAGTCCGGCTGGGCCGGACGGCGTGACACGGACGGCCGGATCGTGCCGCGCGCATCCACGGGCTGATGGCCCGTCAGGCTTCCTTCGTTCCACTGATGTTGACCATCCAGCTGATACCGAAGCGGTCCGTGCACATGCCGAAGGTGTCACCCCACATCTGCTTCTCCAGCGAGACCGACACCGTGCCGCCGTCGGACAGCTTCTCCCAGTAGCCGCGCAGTGCGTCGGCTTCGTCACCGCTCAGGCTCACGGCGAAGTTGTTGCCCGGTTGGTGCTCCATGCCCGGCGGGACGTCGGCCCCCATGAGGACGAAGCCGTTCGGCGCCTCCAGAAGGCCGTGCATGACCTTGTCGCCGTACCCAGGGGGCGTCTCGGAACCGAAGGCGCCGTACTCGTTGAGCGTCAGCGTGCCGCCGAACACGCCCTGGTAGAAGGTCATGGCCTGCCGACCGGCAACTGTCTGCTGGTCACACGAGGTGATCAGCCGTGTATGACGCCGTCCGCGTGACAAATGGCCGCGACCGCAACCGAAGCGGCCCTCGCGAGGCTCTGGATCAGTAATCAGCAACGCATTCGGTGAGGAGACAGAGATGGCCCCTTGGAGCAACGAGAACCTCAGTTCCTGTGCCTTCGTCGACCCCTATGCCGCACATCCCCGAGACACCGCCTGGCCGGTTCAGGCCCAGCCCCGCGACGACGTCGACTACTTCCTGGCGCCGCCCAACCCGGCCCAGCGTCTCAGCTACACCCTCGACCCACACGATCAGCGCCGTCTCGACCTGCACGCGGCACTCACGGCCGCCGGTATTCCCCCGATGCCCGAAGACCGCGCCGTCATCGACCAGATCAGCGCTCTACCGGCGGACGTCAACAACGCCCTTCAGCGCTGGTTGCACCACACCCTGTAGACCGCGGGGGCCGCTTCCCCGACGCGACGGCCGGCGCCCTCATGCACGCTCGTAGCATGACGCGCCGGCGCCGTCGCGCACAGGGAGCACCGGCCCCTCGGTTGTCGATGCCGACGAAGAACCGAATCACCCGGTAGGTCGTCCTGGGAAGCAAGCTCAAGCGGACGGAATGCCGTGGTGGAGAAGTCGGTCAGAGGTGCGGTCAGAGGTGCGACGTCGACGGTGGAGACAGCGGTGCCCTGGTGGGTACGGCGTCGCGCGGGGCCACCGGATCCGGGCACGGAGGCGGACACACTGAGCCGATCGCCTTGGGTAGGAGGGCGGGTTCTTGCCTCGCTCGCGGTGCTGACGGCCGGACTGCTGGCGTTCCACCGGGCGGTGCCCAACTCTGCGGGACACCTGGGAAGCCTGCTGGAAACGTTCCTGCCCTGGCTCGGCCTGGTGGTCGTCACGCTGTTCGGTCTGGCCCTGCTGCGCCGTTCGACCACCGCTCTGGTGGCCCTGGTGCTACCGGTGACGGCCTGGACGTACCTCTTCGGCGGGTTGATCACGCCAGTCACGGAGCCGGGCACACACGACACCCATGACCTGCTCGTGGTGCAGCACAACGTCAGTGACGAGAACACCGATCCGGCCGGCACGGCTCGCACTCTCGCCGATGGCGAGCCCGACCTCATCGCGCTGCAGGAACTGGTGCCCGCGGCACTGCCGCTGTACGAGAAGGCCTTGGCCCCGCGCTACCCGTACCGCGCGATTCGGGGCACCGTCGGGCTCTGGTCGAAGCATCCGCTCACCGGTGTCCGGTCGGTGGACATCAAACCCAGTGGAATCGTTGCGGAGTGGAGTCGCGGGGTGCGAGCGGAAGTCCACACACCGCAGGGCGCGTTCGCGGCGTACGTCGCACATCTTCCCTCGGTCCGCTTCCGCGCGAGCGGCTTTGCGTCTTCCCCGCGCGACGAGAGTGCCCGCTTGCTGGGGAAGGCCATCGCCGCAGAGAAGCTGAAGTCCGTGATCCTGCTCGGAGACCTGAACGGTACGGTCGACGACCGTGGGCTCACTCCCCTCACCTCACAACTGGAGGTGGCCGAGGGGGGCTTCGCCTTCACCTTCCCAGCCGCCTTCCCGCTCGGACGGATCGACCAGGTCATGGCCCGCTCGGCAACCGTGAGCGATATCCATACCTTGCCGGCCACCGGCAGCGACCACTTGCCCATCGGCGCACGGATCACGATGAGTTGAGAACCGTCCCGGTCGAGCACGAACAGGCCCGGCGTCAGTTCAGCTCCAGCACTCCCACCGTCTGGTCTCCACTGGTCTCTCCGGTCGGTCGGAATCCGAGCGCCAGATAGAAGCCTGATGGGCCGTCCGCTCCGGGATGCCAGGTGGTCGTCAGGCGTGTGCCGCCTCGGCGCCGGATCTCGGCGGCCACGGACTCGACTGCGAAGCGTCCGTAGCCGCGCCCCTGCCTTCCGGCTGCGATGTTGAGACGCCAGAGCCCGGAGCGGAAGTCGGTGCCCTTGCCCGTCCAGTCGATACCGAAGAACGCCATGAGGAAACCGACGACCTCGTCGTCATCACAGATGAGCCGGGGCCATGCGACGCCAGGGTGGACGTATGCCTCGGCGAGAGACTTCAGGACCGGTGCCACCGCGTGTTCCTGGTCCGGGCGAACCCTCAGGCTGATCGCGGTCTCGAAGTTGTCGGGCGTGATCTCTCGCAGGCGCAGCGAAGTAGGCATGACCGCACCCTACGTAGCCCCTGCAAGTGAATTTCCGACGCTTGCCACCGCGTCGAGACACCCGGCCGTGTCGAGCGCCACGCTCTCGCCGTACAACCAAAACGTCGATCTCTGATCGTTACGCCAAGCGACCCCAATGGGCTGGCAAAGCCTGCTGGTTGTCGCCTTTGATGTCGGCTCGGCGCGATCGGATCATGGACGCGCCCATGGACACATGAGGTGGGAACGCACGTGAATTCAGCTCTGGGGCGCGTCCTGGTCGGCATCGGCGTGACGGCTGCGCTCGCCACGACCGCCGCATGCGGGGGACAGGACACCGACGACAAGAGCGGCGGATCGAAGAAGCCCCCGGCCGAGGCGACGTCGCCCGCCGCCCAGGATGCTCTGAAGCCGCTCACCGAGGCGCAGTTGACGAAGTCCGCGATCACCAAGACGGACGTGAAGGGTTACCGCGTCGGCAACACGCCCGACGACGAGATCCCGGAAGTCAGCGTGCCCGCGAAGCCCGCCGGCTGCCAGGCCGTCGCCGACCTGTTCCTGCTCGGCACCGAGCCCGATGCCACGGCCCCTGTGTCCCGGACGCTGACCAGCCTGACGGCCACCGACGCCACGGTGCTGCGGCTGGGGCTGCTCGCACACAAGGAAGCGGACGCCAAGAAGGTCGTCGGCGACCTGCGCACCCAGAGCGAGAAGTGCAGCTCCTACGAGCACACGGGCTACCAGTACACCGGCGTCAAGCCCCTCAAGGCTCCTGGCCTCGGTGACGAGGCGGTGTCGTACACGATGACCAGTGACATCGACGGAGACAAGATCCCGGTGACGTACACCGTCGTGCGCAGCGGGTCGACCCTGGCCGTCTTCTACGCGATGAACGCCCTGGGCGGCAAGGCGCCCGAGGTGCCGGCCGCTGTCATGGAGGCGCAGGTCGCCAAGCTCCGGAAGACCGCCTGACGGACCGGCTGACAGACCGCCTGACGGACCCGCCCGACGGCCCCGGTCCGGTACGAGTGAAGGCCCCGCAGACGAGCTGCGGGGCCTTCACCGTCGGATCCCCCAGCCGGTAGCGAGGCCGGGCCGGTCCGGCCCCACCAGCCTGGGACCCGGAGGCCCGGTCGATGCGCTGCCCGTCGGGTGCGACAGGTCGCAGCCGTCGATGCCCATGCGGCCGTAGCGGCCGAGGACGGGGCAGAAGCCGCAGAGGCTATCCTTCTCACCGGCCGGGGCAGACTGCCACAGCCTGGGGGACAGGGCCCCGCCCGACGCGGCAAACCGCAGGTCGATCTTGGAATGGATGGCCCTTCGGCGTTGCTGCACCCCTCATGGGCTCGCCCGGTTCCAGGGTGCTTCGGGCAATGGCGCTCGGCACGACGGGACACGAGAACTGCCAATGATCTCGATCCTGCCTGCTCCCTCGTCCCTGGCCCGCTGTCTTCGAAAGGTTCTCCTGCACCATGCCCTTGGCTCTGCTGGCTCTGGCTGTCGTCGCGTTCGGTATCGGCACGACCGAGTTCGCCACCATGGGGCTGCTGCCCCAGATCGCTGACGGGATCGGTGTGTCCGTGCCGCAGGCCGGCAACGTCGTGTCGGCCTACGCGCTCGGTGTCGTCGTCGGCGCACCGCTGCTGACGGGCATCGGCGCGCGCGTCCCGCACAAGCGCCTGCTGCTGCTCCTGACCGGCCTGTTCGTGGTCGGCAACGTCGCGTCCGCGCTCGCTCCCGACTTCGGCACGCTCTTCGCCGCGCGCTTCCTGGCAGGTCTGCCGCACGGTGCGCTGTTCGGCGTGGGCGCCGTCGTCGCCTCACGACTGGTCGCACCGGAGCGCGCGGCACGCGCCGTCTCGAAGATGTTCCTCGGTCTCACCATCGCCAACATCGTCGGGGTGCCCGCCTGCACGGCCCTCGGGCAGCACCTGGGCTGGCGGTCCGCCTACGGCACGGTCGCCGTCATCGGCCTCATCGCCCTTGCCGCCCTGGCCGCCTTCGTCCCGCACCAGCCACGCGGGCAGCAGTCCGGCATCCGGCACGAACTGCGGGCCATGGGCAACAGGCAGGTCGCCATCGGGCTGGCCACGGCCGTCATAGGGTTCGGCGGATTCTTCGCCGTCTACAGCTACCTCGTGCCCATGCTCACGCACCTGACCGGTGTCTCCGACTCCTCGACCACCGTGGTCCTCGCGCTCTACGGCGTCGGCATGACGCTCGGCACTCTGATCGCCGGACCCCTCACGGACCGCGCCCTGCGCCCGACGCTGTACTGGGGGCTCGCGCTGCTCGCCGCGGGACTGGTGACGTTCTACTTCGCGGTCCACAGCACCGTGCCCGCCCTGGTGACCATCACGTTCATCGGTGCGATGGGCTCCCTCATCACGACGCCGATCCAGATGCTCCTCATGGCCAAGGCGAAGAACGCCCCGACCATGGCGGCTGCCTCCAACCACTCCGCCTTCAACCTGGCCAACGCCGGTGGTGCCTGGCTCGGCGGCCTGGTCATCTCGGCGGGCTGGGGATGGGCCGCCCCCAACCTGGTCGGCGCGGCTCTCGCCGTGGCCGGTCTCGGCCTCGCCTTCACGGGCGGTCTCATGGAACGGGGCCACCGAAGCTCCGATGTGATCACCAAGGCGTCGCCGGTGATCGAACATGAGGCGCACGTCCACACGGCGGACTGACCCTGTGACCGTTCGTCGACCTCAAGATCTGCCGAGGCACTGGGCCGGCCTCTGATCTGGAGGCCGTGACGCCGTCCCTCGACGCACCAGTGGCACTGACGCCGCCCCTCGACGTACCAGTGGCACTACTCGGAACCGGCCGCGCCTTCCGCCACCGGGCCGGCGGACTCCACAGGTCCGTCATGGCCCGTGACACCGGCCTGGTGCGCCGGAGTGGCGAGCCCGCACGGCCCGCAGCCCGACGCCTGGTCCGGACTCAGCGGCACTCCATTGCTGCGCAGTACGTCGCGGAGGTCGAGGATGAGCGGGAAGACCTCGTGGTTGTGATCTTCGCCCTGCTCGTCCCAGGCACGCTGTTCCGCCTCGACCGCGGTCCGGTCCTGGGCGAAGACCCGCTCGGTGAAGCGGCGGATGAGCGGCCAGGCGAGGTGGAGTGCCCCCGGAACCGGCGGCTTGGCGATCGTGAGCAGGCCGTAGGCGTGGTTGACGCGCTGCTCCGCGTCCTCCGGTACATAAGCGGCCCAGAGCGAGAACGCCGGAAGGTCGGTGCCCTCCGGGACGCCCCGCAGCGTCTGGTAGGGGTACTCGGTACGGATGGTGATCACGTCGGGTGTGTCCTGGCCGCCGATCCCCTCCGCGGACAGGAGACCCGCACCTCGGTCCTTGCGCCCTCCGGCAGGGACGAAAAGGTACCGGGCCTCGACGTGCCGTGGCCCGGTCTCGTACCCCAGCAGCTCGGGCTTGATCCTGCCGAGCACACTCCGGTGCAGGAACTGGTGGTTCATGTCGAGGAGGTTCTCGTGCATGAACGAGTAGTGGCACCGCACGGTACGGGAGAACGTCATGGTCCGGTGGGCGGCCGAACGGTATTCGGGCAGCAACGGGAACGGCGCCGCCGAGGCCAGGGCCGGGTCTCCGGGAAACACGAAAACCAGGCCGTAGGCCTCTCGGACCGGGTAGGAGCGCACACCGCGCGGCGGCCGCTCACAGTCCTTGGGAAGGTAGGGGATCTGCGAGATACGGCCGTCGCCCCGGTAGGCCCAGGCGTGATAGCAGCATCGCAGGATCTCGCCCTCCACCACACCCATGCTCAGGGGTACCTGGCGGTGGGCGCAGCGGTCCTCCAACGCGTGGACCGTGCCGCTGCGTCCCCGGTACAGGGCGATCCGCTCGCCGGCGAACGCGGTCGCGAACGTCCGACCGCGCCGTACCTTCCGGGAGGTCGCCACCGGATACCAGTGGTCCGGGGAGATACCGATCCGCCGGAGGTCCTGGACCGGGGCGGGGAGGGCCCTGAGCCGTCCGTCCGGGAGATGGGGCGGGTACGCCTCCGGGACGGCGGTGGAGTGCCGGTCCTGCTGGTCTGCTCCGGGGCGGACGGGTCGGGCCTCAGTCATCTGCTCTGGTCCCTTGCGCTCGGGCGGGAGGTCGTGTCGGGTGGTCGCGAGGGTGCCGCGCGTCGGGCGCACGTGTCACGCGGGCCCGCGACCCCACCACGGACAGCCGCCGCCGACGCAGGTGATCAGCCCGCCGCCGCGGGGCTCCACCTTCCTAAGGTCGCCGGGGCCACCCCGATCGTCAACCGCGGAGGTGCATTGGTGGCGCAACCGGTCCGGCACATGCCAAGGCAGCCGGAAGGCACCGCTGCCGCGCCGGACGCCGTGCCCGATTCAACGACGACGAGGGCACCCGCGCGGCTCGACTCGTCGCGTCGCCGGAGGGGCGGTCGGGCTGCCACGGCCGCGCCCTCGCAACCAGCACCCCTGACCCACGCGTCGCAGAAGACATGGAACGTGAATGGCTCTTCTCGCTCATCCCGCTGACGATCGGCGTGCTCTTCCTCAGCTTCGGCGTGTACGGACTCCGCCGTGCCCGTGCGCTGCGTCGCACAGGCGTCACCGCCGAGGGGTGGATCGTCCGACACGATGTCAGGCGGGATGACGAAGGAGCCAGGTATCACCACCCGGTCGCGGCCTGGACGACCCGGGACGGCCGCGCGTGCGAGTACGCATCGAGGTTCGGCCGCGGTTCCGTCCGGGGCGGCTTCGGCGTGGGGAGCAGGGTCACGGTGCGATACGACCCGGAAGACCCCCGCCGGTTCGCGATCCAGGGCTGGGACGCGACGACGGTCGACCTGCTGTTCACCGTGTTGGGGTCGACGTTCACCGCGGGCACCCTTGGGGTGTTGCTCGTCCGACTGCTCACCCTCTGACTCCATGCCGTCGAGGGCAACCATTCATGTGTCCCACGGGTCTGGTGTGGTGACGGTACGGCGTATACCGCGCGGACCGTACACGGATCGGCGTAACCGCATGAGGACGACACAGGAGTGTGAACGGTATGGGACGGCGACGGATCCTCGCGGCATGTGCGACGGCGCTGGCGGTAACGGGCGGAGGCTTGGGCCTGATGCCCGCGCAGGCGGCGCCCGGCAGCGGATCGGCCGCCGCCCGCGCCGGTGATCTCGACGGTGACGGCTTCGGCGACCTCGCGGTCGGCTCGCCGGAGGGGACGATCGCCGGGTTCTCGAAGGCCGGCTATGTCTCGGTGGTGTACGGCACCGCGCAGGGCGTACGCACCACTCGCCACAAGGGCATAACCCAGCGCACGGCGGGCATCCCCGGCAGCCCTGAGGCGGGCGACCGGTTCGGGTCCGCCGTGGCCGTCGGGGACGTGGACGGCGACAGGTACGCGGACCTCGTCATCGGCTCGGGCGGCGAGGCGATCGGCTCCGTCAAGGGCGCCGGTTCGGTCACCGTCGTCTTCGGCGCGAAGGGCGGGGTGAGCGGCGACGCGATCGCCTTCCACGCACCCACTCCGACGGCCCGTCAGGCTTTCGGCAACAAGCTCGCCGTCGGCGACTTCGACCATGACGGCCGCGACGACATCGCGGTCGCGGCCGGCACGAAGGTGCAGGTGGTGAAGGGCGCTGCCAAGCTCCGCGACACGGCGAAGCCCGCCATGAAGGCCTACACCCCGCCCGGCGGCGGCGCCGGCACCGGGCAGATCGCGGCCGCCGACTTGAACGGCGACGGGTACACCGACCTCGCCACCGTCGCCTACTTCGACGACCCGGCCGACGAGGGCACCCTCGGCGTCCTCGCCGGCTCGGCGCAGGGCCTCACCGGAACGACGCTGGGCAAGACCGGGCTGCCCTTCGCCGGATACAGCATCGTCGCCGGGGTTGTCACCGGCGGCGGCAAGGGCGACATCGGCGTGGGCACCGGCGTCTCCGACGGCCCGGGCGACATCCTGCTCCGGGTGTTCCCGGGTACCGCCGCGGGCCGCGGCGCGGGC
>NZ_JBHWVI010000063.1:0-37413 GCF_042737005.1 Streptomyces sp. NPDC060027 | reverse complement strand
CCTCAGGTCTTCGACCTGAGGGGCTTTCACGTTGTCCAGGGCGAGTCCGGGTCGTTCCCGCGCGGTCGCGTGTTCGCGCCCAGTCGCGCGACGGGGAGTGCGGGCACGACGAGGGCGGCCCCTTGGTCCCGGTGAAGTGTGACGATGCTCTCAGGCGGCGGAGCCCCGCAGGGCGAGTGGACGGCCCTGCGGGGCTCCGTGGCCGGCTCCGGCGGGCGGAGCGGCGGCGGCCGGGTGTCGTGGTTACGCGGCGAGGCGCTCCGCGACTTCCTTGGCCTTGGTGGCCGCGTCGTCGAGGGCCTTGCTGCGGGACGCCTCGAAGAGCGGGACCAACTCGGTCATCGCCGGGTTGTGCGGGGCCATGGTGAGCTCCGGGACGATGAAGTCGACGTCGAGGCCGAGCATGTCGCGCAGTACGGCCTCCAGGTAGTTCCGCACGTACTCCTGTCCCTCGCGGGGAGTGCCCGGCGCGTACGAGCCGCCGCGGCTCGCGACGACGGTGACCGGGGTGCCCTTGACCTTCGAGTCCTCGGTCATGGCGGTGCGCCCGATGAGGACGATGTTGTCCAGCCACGCCTTGAGGGTCGAGGGGATGGCGAAGTTGTACATGGGGGCGCCGATCAGGACCGCGTCCGCGCTCTCCAGTTCCTCGATGAGCTTCACGCGCGCGGCGAAGGCCTCCGCCTGCTCGGGGCTGTGCGTGTCCGGGGCGGCGAAACCGGCGGTGTGGGCGTCGGCGGTGATGTGCGGCACAGGGTGCTCGGCGAGGTCGCGGTAGACGACGGTGCCGTCGGGGTGCTGCTCCTCCCAAGCCGAGCGGAAGGCGTCCGTCACGGTCCGGGACGTGGAGGCGCCGCCGGAGAAGACGGACGAGTCGATGTGAAGGAGGGTGGCCATGGAGATCTCCAGACGAACGGGTGTATCGGGCGGGGTGCCGGGCCCGGGGAGGGCCGTGGGCGGAGCTCGTACGGGCTCTTGGGTGGAGTCCGTCCTCGCGGGGCTCGTGCTGACGAGCCCGGGTGGGGCTGCTGAAACGGGTTCACGGCAGGGCTGTCGAAGGGGAGCCGCCCTGTCGAGGGCTTCTCTTTCGTTCCTAACTAGAGATAACACAGGTACTTACTTTTTTTCATCCCCTTGTGTGGACGCAGTACCCTGGGCTCATGCCAGAACCGGGAAGCCACGACGCGGGGCCGTGCCAGAAGGTCGACGACGGCATGACCCGTGTCTTCACGCTGCTCGGAAAGCGCTGGACCGGTCTCGTGGTCGCGGTTCTGATGCAGCACCCCGTCCACTTCGCCGATCTGCGCAGAGCGATCCCCGGGATCAGCGAGCGGATGCTTTCGGACCGGCTCACCGAACTCGGCGCGGCCGGCCTGGTCGTGCGCGAGGTCAACGAGGGTCCCCCGCTGCGGGTTTCGTACCGGCTGACAGAAGCGGGCGCCGCGCTGGAACCCGCGCTCAAGGAGCTGGGTTCCTGGGCGGAGACGTATCTGCCGGAGAGCGGACCGTGCCCGGGACGACTGCGGAAGTAGCCCGGGGCGTGCGTGAACTCTCCTGCGCCGTTCATGGCACGACATCGCGGGCCGTGCTGCCGCGCCGCCGGTGGAACGCCGGTGGAATGCCGGTGGAACCTCTCACGCCCCGTCCGCGGCTGCGTATGCGGCTTTCTCTCCGGGGGTGAATGCAGTTGTCCACAGGGTCTGACGCGTTTTCCCGGCCGGCTGTACGGTCAGCACGAGTTGATGTTCGTGTGCGGGGGAGGCGGTCGTGATGGCCGAGATCGGTACAGCGGGTGCGGCGGGCGCGGAGCGCCAGGCGGCGCCGAACGGGCAGGCCGGACAGGCCGGGCAGGCCGGACAGGCCGGGCAGGCCGGACAGGCCGGGCAGGCCGGTCCGGTGGAGCAGGCCGAGAAGGTGCTGCGGGACGTCGGCGGTCGGCGGCCCGGGGCCGAGTCCGGGGCCGAGTCCGAGGCGCGGTCTTCGTCCGAGGGCCGGTCGGACGCCGAGGCGTTCGGAGCCCGGGGATTCGCTGTTCCGGGGTTCGCCGCCTGGCCGGTGAAGGGCTCGGCCAAGGAACGGGGGAAGGCCCTGCGCGTGCGTGTGCCGCGCGAAGCGCACGCCGAGCTGACGGTGGACGCCGACCGGCCGGACGCCGTGACCGCGGTCGAGGAGTCCAACCGGGGCAGGCTCGCGGAACTCACCCCGATAAGGGTCGGCAGGATGGCGGCTACGCCGTTCGCGTTTCTGCGCGGTTCCGCGGGCCTCATGGCGTACGACCTCGCCCGTACCCCCATGACCGGCATCAGCGCCCAGATCTGCGGTGACGCGCACGCGGCGAACTTCGGTCTGTACGGAGACGCCCGCGGCGGCCTGGTCATCGATCTGAACGACTTCGACGAGACGGTGTACGGCCCCTGGGAGTGGGACCTCAAGCGCCTCGCCACCTCGCTCGTGCTCGCGGGCCGGGAGGCCGGAGCGGACGAGGACACCTGCCGGGCCGCCGCGCACGACACCGTGGGCGCGTACCGCCGCACCATGCGCCTGCTGGCCAGACTGCCGGTGCTGGACGCGTGGAACGCCATCGCCGACGAGGAGTTGGTCTCGCACACCGACGCCCACGACCTGCTCGGCACGCTGGAGCGCGTCTCCGAGAAGGCGCGGGCCAACACCAGCGGGCGGTTCGCCGCCAGGTCGACCGAGGCGGTGGAGGGCGGTGGCCGCCGCTTCGTGGACGCGGCGCCGGTGCTGCGCCGCGTTCCCGACGAGGAGGCGGCCGCGGTCGCGGCGTCCCTGGAGCACTACCTGACGACGCTCTCCGAGGACCGTCTCCCCCTGCTGTCCCGGTACGCGGTGCACGACGTCGCCTTCCGGGTCGTCGGCACCGGCAGCGTCGGCACCCGCTCGTACGTGGTGCTGCTCCTGGACCATCGCGGCGAAGCCCTCGTCCTCCAGGTCAAGGAGGCCCGCGCCTCGGCGCTCCTCCCGCACCTCGCGACCGCCGGCCACCAGATGCCGGAGCTGATCCACGAGGGCCGCCGTGTCGTCCTCGGGCAGAAGCGCATGCAGGTCGTCAGTGACATCCTCCTCGGCTGGACCTCGGTCGACGGTCTCCCGTACCAGGTGCGCCAGTTCCGCAACCGCAAGGGCAGCGTCGACCCCGCCGCCCTGGCCGCCGACCACATCGACGACTACGGCCGCATGACCGGCGCCCTTCTGGCCCGCGCCCACAGCCACAGCGCCGACCCGCGCCTCCTCGCCGGCTACTGCGGCAAGAAGGAGGAGTTGGACGAGGCCATCGCCTCCTTCGCCGTCGCCTACGCGGACCGCACGGAGGCGGACCACGCGGCCCTGGTGGCGGCGGTCCGAAGCGGGCGGATCGCTTCCGAACCGGGGGTGTGACCGGGGGAGTACCTGGGCGGCACCTCCGGGAGGGGCGGTCCATCGGGCCGGTGGTCTCTCTCCGGCCCCTTGTTCCGGCGGCTTCGTCCACCCGCCTCGTCCGGCGGCCTCCTCCGCCCCCTTGTCCCGGCCGCCTCCTCGGCCGCCCGTTCCGGTTGGTCCTTCGGCGGCTCGTTCCGGCGGTTGGGATGATCGGGGTGGTTGGGGTCATTGAGGTCGTTGTGGCCGGTCAGGTGGCTGGAGAGGTGGGGAAGGCAGTGAGCCGCGGGGGAGTGTGGCCTACGCTGGTCGGGTGACGACCCCGGAAGCCGATCAGAGTCAGTCCGAGCCCACCACCGAGCGGGGCCGGGAACACTCCGGTGCCCCGGAGGGCGAGACGCCCCAAGCCTCCCCCGGCGACGACGGCGGCATCACGGATGCGGAGGGCGCGGGGGTCACCTCCAGCGCCGAAGATCTCGCCGCGGGTGAGGTCCATACCGAGCTCCACGCCGAGGCTCCGAGCGAGGCCGACGGCGAGGCTCGGGCCGCGGAGCAGGGCGAGCTCCAGACCGAGGCTGCTCGGCCCGAGGAGCGGCTCGAGCGGGCCGTGCGGGCTGCCGAGCAGGCCTTGATCGAGTTCGAGATCGCCGTCGAGACGTTCCGGGTCGAGGTCGAGAACTTCTCTCGGCTTCACCACCAGAAGCTCGGTCCGATGTACTCCCGTCTGGACGAGCTGGACGCCGAGATCGCCGAGGCACGTGCCGCGCGCTCCGGCGACGCGGAGGACATACGCAAGGCGCACGAGGCGCGGGCCCGGGTCATGCCCATGCCCGGCGTCGAGGAGCTGTTCCACGGCTGGATGGACTCGGAGGGCCTGTTCCCCGAGGCCGTGGCGATGCTCACGGACCAGCCCGTGCGGACCCCGCAGCGGGTGCGCCCCAGCGAGGAGGCTCGCAAGCTCTTCCGCGAGCTGGTCCGCAAGGCCCACCCCGACCTGGCGCAGGACGAGGACGAGCGCAAGCGGCGCGACGAGTTCATCGTCCGTGTGAACGCCGCGTACGCCCGGGGTGACGAGCCGTTGCTTCGGGAGCTGGCCGAGGAGTGGGCCGCCGGCCCCACGCCCGAGGAGTGGAAGCCGAGCCGCAGCGAGGAGCTCTACGCCCGCCTCGAATGGCTCGCCCAGCGCAAGGAGATGCTCACGCTCGCCGCCCGCGAACTGGAGCAGAGCGCCATCGGTGCCATGCTCAACCTGGCTCCGGAAGACCCGGACCGTCTCCTGGAGGAGATCGCCGAACAGCTGCTGACGCAGGTCGGCGAGCGCGAGACCGAGCTGGCGGAGCTGAACGCCCAGGCTCCCTGAACTTGACCGTCGGCGCGGTCGGGTAGCGTCGGAGGCATGAGTTTCGGAGCTGGTGTGCCCACGGTCGAGGTCGGCAGTCTCGCGGTCGACGACTTCCTGCTGGACGTCCGGGAGGGCGACGAGTGGGAGGCAGGTCACGCGCAGGGGGCGCTGCACATCCCCATGAGTGAATTCGTCGCCCGCTACGGCGAGCTGACCGAGGCGGCCCCGCAGGACGGCCGGGTCAACGTCATCTGCCGCTCCGGCGGCCGTTCGGCCCAGGTCACGCAGTACTTGGTCCAGCAGGGCATCGACGCCGTGAACGTCGAAGGCGGCATGCACACGTGGGAGGCCATGGGCCGCCCCGTCGTGAACGACAAGGGCGAGCCCGGCTTCGTCCTGTAGCGGGCCCCGGCTCCGGTCCGGCCGCTGGAGCCCGTCACCTGTGGTTGATCGGGCTCCTTCACCCCAGGACGTGCGCCGCCAGCAGGTCGCCCAGAGCCTCCTCGTGTGCCGCGGCCGGGCCGAGGGACAGTTCCAGGTGCTTGGCCCAGGCGTGGTACCGGTGCAGTGCGTATTCGGTGTCGGCGCCGAACCCTCCGTGCAGATGCTGCGCGGTCTGCACGACCCGGCGCACCCCTTCGGACGCCCAGATCTTGGCGACGGCCACGTCACCGCAGGCCGGGAGCGCACCCCCGGCTCCCGTGCCGATCCGCCAGGCGGCCTGCCAGAGCGTCGCCTCCATCGCCCGCAGGTCTATGTAGCGGTCGGCGGCCTGCACGGCGACCGCCTGGAACGTGGCGACCGGGAACCCGAACTGCTCCCGCTTGCTGGTGTACTCGCTCGTCATCCGGAGCACCCCCTCCCCGAGCCCGAGCGCCAGCGCGCACGTGCCGGTGGCCAGCAGCTCACGCAGCCACTCCCACGCGCCCTCCGCGTCGATGACATCGCGAGGGGCGATCCGCGCGGACTCCAGCCGCAGCTCACCGAGCCGCTCACCGGTCGTGGAGATCTGCTCGGCGAGTACGGCCCCTTCGTGGCCGCGGGGAACCAGCGCGAGGACCGTCCGGTGGGCGTCCGTGTGCGCCGGTACGACGACGAAGTCGGCGTTGTGGGCCCACGGGACCGCCGTCTGTACACCGTCGAGTACCCAGGCAGCCCCGTCCTGCCGCGCGGTCACGGCGAGTTCGGCCGGGTCGTGACCGGTCCTGCCGTTGGCGGCGACGGTCAGCACGAGCTCGCCCCGGCCGGCTCGCGCCGGCAGTTCCGACCTCAGCTCTTCGCCGCCGAATCGCCGCACGGCGGCCGTCGCCGCGCTGCTCTCCAGCAGCGGCACCCGCGCCAGCACCTTCGCCGACTCCCGCAGCACCAGGCACAGCGCGACCGCGTCGAGGCCGGCCCCGCCGGCCTCCTCGTCGAGCAGCAGGCTCAGCAGGTCCGCGTCGGCGAGCCTCGCCCACAGGGCCCGGTCGAAGTCCTCGGCGACGGCGCCCGCGGTGAGCGCGGGACTGGGCACCCCGTCCGGGGAGACCCCGGCGAACACCGCCTTCGCCGCCTCGACCGCCGCCTGCTGCTCCTCGGTGAAGGTGAAGTCCACGATCCCGTCCTCCCGCACACGCGCCGGACCACCGACCAGACAGGACGCCTGATCTGACGGTGCGTCAAGATAGAACAGGTTCTATGAGAAGGGAACGCCCAGCGATCGGTCACCCGTGGGCGGGGCCGAGTTGTCGATCACCCGCGTGCCGGGGTGGGCCTGTCGGCCGGTCACCGGAAGCGGTGAACCGCCGGTGACCCGCCCCACCGCCACCGGGCCCAGCGGTCGAGAGGATGCCCACCGGGCCCGGCGGTCGATGTCCTGACCGTCGGGTCCAGTGGGTCGGAGTCCCGCTCGTCGGGCTCAGCGGTCGAAGTCCAGCTCCACCTTTTCCGTGGCCGGATGCGACTGGCAGGCCAGTACGTACCCGGCCTCCGTCTCCTCCGGCTCCAGCGCGAAGTTGCGGTCCATCCGCACCTCGCCCGAGACCAGAAACGCCCGGCAGGTGCCGCACACGCCGCCCTTGCAGGCGTACGGCGCGTCCGGACGGTTGCGCAGCACCGCGTCCAGCAGCGACTCACCGTCCTGGACGGGCCAGGTGCCGCCCCGTCCGTCGAGCCGTGCGGTCACCGTGCTGTGTGCGGGGGCCGGAACGGCGGATGCGGTCGTGGTGGCCGCGTCCACGTGGAAGATCTCCTCGTGGATGCGCGTCCGGGACACCCCGAGCCCGCGCAGCGCCCGCTCGGCTCCCTGTACGAGCCCCATCGGCCCGCACAGGAACCATCCCGCCACCCGGTCCACGGGCAGGAGCGCCGGAAGCAGCCCGGAAAGCCGCTCCTGGTCGAGCCGCCCGGACGGCAGGCCGGCCTGCTGCTCCTCCCGGGAGAGGACCGTCACCAGCTGGAACCGTCGCGGATAGCGGTCCTTGAGGTCGGCGACCTCCTCCAGGAACATCGTCGAGGCCGACGTACGGTCGCTGCGGATCAGGCAGAACCTCGCCTCCGGCTCCCGCGCCAGCAGCGTCGAGACGATCGAGAGCACCGGGGTGATCCCGCTGCCGCCCACCACCGCCGCGTACAGGCCGGCCGACGGCTCCAGCGTGAAGCGTCCCGCCGGAGTCATCACCTCCACCTCGTCCCCGACGGCGATCTCCTTGAGCGCGTACGTCGAGAACGCGCCGCCGTCGACCAGGCGTACACCGACCCGCAGTGTGCGCGGTCCTTCGCCGTCGGACGCTGGGGCCAGGGAGCAGATGGAGTACGTACGGCGTATCTCGGTGCCGTCGACCGTGCGGCGCAGTGCCAGATGCTGGCCGGCGGCGTGCCGGTAGTCCTCGCGCAGCTCCGCGGGCACCGCGAAGGTCAGGGCCACGGAGTCGTCGGTGATCCGGTCGACCGCGGCCACCGGGAGCGGGTGGAAGCGGGCCATCACAACTCCTTGAAGTGGTCGAACGGTTCGCGGCAGGACAGACAGCGGCGCAGCGCCTTGCACGCGGTGGACGAGAAGCGGCTGAGCAGCTCGGTGTCGGCCGATCCGCAGGACGGGCAGCGGACGGGCTCCAGTTCCGGTTCGGAGGCGGCCGTCCGGGTCGGTCCCAGGCCCAGCGGAACCGGGCCCGTGGGACGCCCGCCGCGTGGCGGCGCTATCCCGAACTCCCGCAGTTTGCGGCGGCCTTCGTCCGAGATGTCGTCCGTCGACCAGGCGGGACTGAGCACCGTACGTACGGACACCTCGCGCATGCCGTGCTCGTGGAGTACCCGCTCGATGTCCATGGACATGGCCTCGACGGCGGGGCAGCCGGTGTAGGTCGGGGTCAGCTCGACCTCGACGGAGTCCGTGCCGAGGACGTGCACGGCGCGCAGCACGCCGAGCTCGTCCAGAGTGATGACGGGCAGCTCGGGGTCGAGCACGGAGCCGGCCAGTCTGCGCAGCTCCTCCTCGAGGGCGGTCGTCGTCACCATGACGCCCCCGGGTGACTGCGGTGCAGATGCTGCATCTCGGCGAGCATCCGGCCGAAGGACTCGGTGTGCAGCCCCTGGCGTCCGGCGCCCGCCGTCCACGCCCCGGACTGCGGGCCCTCGGGGACCGACAGCGTGGCGCGGCGCAGGATGTCTCCCACGGACTCGAGCCAGGCGGCCCGCATCCCTTCCCAGTCGATGTCGACGCCCTCGATCGGCTGGAACATCTCGCCCGTGAAGCGCCACAGGGCCTCGCACGCGCGGCTCATCCGCTCGTGGCTGACGTCCGTGCCGTCGCCGAGGCGCAGCGTCCACTGCTCGGCGTGGTCCTGGTGGTAGGCGACCTCTTTGACGGCCTTCGCGGCGAGGGGCGCGAACTCGCTCTCCCCGGCAGCCAGTTGCGTGTAGAGAAGTCGCTGGTAGGTGGAGAAGTACAGCTGGCGCGCGATCGTGTGCGCGAAGTCGCCGTTCGGCTGCTCGACGAGCTGGAGGTTGCGGAAGGCGCGCTCCTCGCGGAGATACGCCAACTCGTCCTCGTCACCGGCCATGGACAGCAGGACCCGGGCCTGGCCGAGCAGGTCCAGAGCGATGTTGGCCAGGGCGACTTCCTCTTCGAGGACGGGCGCGTGACCCGCCCACTCCCCCAGACGGTGTGAGAGCACCAGGGCGTCGTCGCCGAGGGCCAGGGCCGCCGCGGTGTTCACGGTGAGAGTCACAGGTGCTTCACCCCTTCCGGGATCTCGTAGAACGTCGGGTGGCGGTACGGCTTGTCCGCCGACGGATCGAAGAACGAGTCCTTCTCGTCGGGCGAGGAGGCCGTGACGGCGGTGGAGGGGACGACCCAGATCGAGACGCCCTCGCCGCGGCGCGTGTACAGATCGCGCGCGTTGCGCAGCGCCAGCTCGGCGTCCGGCGCGTGCAGGCTGCCGGCGTGGGTGTGCGAGAGTCCGCGGCGCGAGCGCACGAAGACCTCCCACAGCGGCCAGTCGGTGTTCGTCATGCTCGGGTCGCTCCTGTCTCGCCGGTCGTGCTCGCGGAGCCGCCGGTCCCGCTCGTGTGCTTGTCGGCGTACGCCGCGGCCGCCTCCCGTACCCACGCGCCCTCCTCGTGGGCTCGCCGGCGCTGGGTGATCCGCTGGTCGTTGCACGGGCCGTTGCCCTTGAGGACCTCCCAGAACTCCGTCCAGTCGATGGCGCCGAAGTCGTGGTGTCCCCGCTCCTCGTTCCACACGAGGTCGGGGTCGGGCAGGGTCAGGCCGAGGGACTCGGCCTGGGGCACGGCGATGTCGACGAACCGCTGGCGCAGCTCGTCGTTCGAATGGCGCTTGATCTTCCACGCCATCGACTGGGCGGAGTGCGAGGACTCGTCGTCGGGCGGGCCGAACATCATCAGGGAGGGCCACCACCAGCGGTCGACCGCGTCCTGCGCCATCGCGTGCTGCTCGGGGGTGCCCTGGCTCAGGGCCAGCAGCAGTTCGTACCCCTGGCGCTGGTGGAAGGATTCCTCCTTGCACACGCGGATCATCGCGCGCGCGTACGGGCCGTACGAGCAGCGGCACAGGGGGACCTGGTTGGTGATCGCGGCGCCGTCCACGAGCCAGCCGATGGCGCCGACGTCCGCCCAGGTCAGCGTGGGGTAGTTGAAGATCGACGAGTACTTCTGGCGGCCGGAGTGCAGCTTGTCCAGCAGCTCCTCGCGGCTGGTGCCGAGCGTCTCGGCCGCGCTGTACAGATACAGCCCGTGTCCGGCCTCGTCCTGGACCTTCGCCATCAGGATCGCCTTGCGGCGCAGCGAGGGCGCGCGGGTGATCCAGTTGGCCTCCGGCTGCATGCCGATGATCTCGGAGTGGGCGTGCTGCGCGATCTGGCGGACCAGGGTCGAGCGGTAGGCGTCGGGCATCCAGTCACGGGGCTCGATGCGTTCGTCGGCCGCCACCGCGGCGTCGAAGACGACTTCGTATGCCGCTGTGCGCGCCGCTTCGTCGGCGGCTTCGTCCGCCTGTGTGCGGGCCGTGTGGTGCGCTGATGCTGTCGCCATGCGGTCCCCCTCGACCTCTCATTCCCGACCGACCGATCGTTCGGTCCGCTCGCATCAATGGTCGGTCGAGCGCCGTATGGTGTCAACCGCTGTGGATAACCTCGTGCGCTCTGGCGTGGCCGTTGTGACGCACGGGGCTGTGCCGGGCGGGCGGGTCTGAGTACGGTTCGCTTGCGAACGTCGTGGTGTGGTGCGACGTGGCGGTACGGTGCCCGCAACCCGGCGGCCGGCAGTCGGATTCGGGATCGTGAATCGGGGCGGGATGGACGCGAACGACGAAGGCTCGAAGCCGAAGCCTGGTCCGGTCGCGCCCGAGGGGACCGCTGCCGAGGGGGCCGCTCCCGGCGGGGCCACCGGCGGCACGTCGCTTCCCGGCAGGCAGCCGACCGACGAGTCGCCGACCGACGAGTCGCCGACCGACGAGTCGGCGACCGGCGAGCCGGCGGCGGAGTCGGTAGCTCCCCCGGAGTCCGAGGAGACCGGGTCCGAGGTGGTCGCTCCTGCGGAGTTCGGGGCCGCCGAGCCCGAGGTGGTCGCTCCTGCGGAGTTCGAGGAGGCCGGGCCAGGGGAGGCCGGGCCCGAAGGGGGTGTCTGTCCGGAGGCCGAGGCGCCCGCGGGCCTGGCGGCGCTCTCCCTCCGCTATCAGATCGCCGCCGCCCTCGCCCTTGCCGTCGTGGCCGTCGTCTCCTGTGTGCATCTCGGCATGGTGTTCCTGCACGTCGCGCCCTCGAACACGGTGACCAAGCAGCACGGGCACGCGATCGACGAGTGGATCTACCCCGAGTTCGAGCAGAACTGGAAGCTCTTCGCTCCCAACCCGTTGCAGCTGGACATCGCCGTCCAGGTGCGCGCCCTGGTCCGCGCCGAGGACGGGACCAGTCGCGAGACGGGCTGGTACGACCTGTCCGCGCTCGACGGCCTCGCCGTCGACGGGAATCCCGTGCCGAGCCACACCCAGCAGAACGAACTGCGCCGCGCCTGGGACTTCTACATCGG
Source organism: Streptomyces sp. NPDC060027 (assembly GCF_042737005.1). Classification (NCBI taxonomy): domain Bacteria; kingdom Bacillati; phylum Actinomycetota; class Actinomycetes; order Kitasatosporales; family Streptomycetaceae; genus Streptomyces; species Streptomyces sp. NPDC060027. Next base: position 26,168 of record NZ_JBHWVI010000063.1, on the reverse strand, counting down.
TACGCACGACGGCGAGAACCGCCCCACGGGCCTGCGCGGCGACCTGTCGGAGCGCTATCTGCGCCGCATCGCCGTGCTGCGGCTGGACCGCGAGCACGCGGGCGGCCAGGGCGCCGTCGTCGAGCGCGTCCAGCTCCGCTCGCAGACCACCAACGTGCCGCCTCCCCGGTGGAGCGACGAGAAGGTGTCCGACCAGCCCGTCGTCCGTGAGCTGCCCTGGTGGGCCGTTCCCGAGAGCGATCGCGCGGACGGGCTGATGGAGGCGAGCGCCCGATGAACCGCATCGCTCCGACGATCGCGCGCGGCATCGCCCGTGTCACGGAGTCCGCCCTCGGTCCGTACCAGAGCGCCGTGATCCGTATCGGCTTCGCCGCCACCTGGCTGCTGTTCCTGCTGCGCGAGTATCCGCACCGCCAGGAGATGTACGGGCCCGATGGACCGTGGAGCTGGGATCTCGCCCAGCAGCTCGTCGCGAGCAACCACGCCTTCACGGCCCTGGTGTGGTCGGACAGCCAGGTGTGGTTCGAGATCGTCTACGCGCTCGCCGTCGTCTCCGGCGCCCTGCTGCTGGTGGGCTGGCGGACCCGCGCGATGTCCGTGCTCTTCATGATCGGCGTGCTCTCCCTGCAGAACCGCAGCGTCTTCATCGGGGACGGCGGGGACAACGTCCTCCATCTGATGTCGATCTATCTGGTGTTCACCCGCTGCGGCCGGGTGTGGTCCCTCGACGCGCGGCGGGACCGCCTCGCCGGCGAGGCACGCGCGCGGGGCGAATGGACCGGGCCCGACCGGGCGGGCCCGGTCCTGTGGGGAGTACTCGGGGTCCTGCTGGCCGCCGCGACGGGCGCGGGCCGGATCGAGGCCGGCTTCCTGGGCGGCTGGCTCACGGTCTTCTGGGGGCTGTGGGCGGTGCAAGCCCTGTGGTGGACCGTCGGCCGGGTCGCGCGCACCGCTCAGCCGCGCATCCTGCTGGACGTCGTCGCCAACCTCGTGCACAACGCCGCCCTGATGATCATCATGGCCGAGGCGTGTCTGATCTACGCGACCGCCGGCTGGTACAAGGTCCAGGGCTCGCGCTGGCAGGACGGAACCGCCGTCTACTACCCGCTCCACCTGGATTCCTTCTCGCCTTGGCCCGCACTGTCCGAGCTGCTGTCCGCGCACGGCACGATCGTGATGCTGGTGACGTACGGGACGGTCGCCGTGCAGGTCGCCTTCCCCTTCACCCTGTTCAACCGGCGGGTCAAGAACGTCCTGCTGGCGGCCATGATCACCGAGCACGCCGTGATCGCCGTGGTCCTCGGGCTGCCGTTCTTCTCGCTCGCGATGATCGCCGCGGACGCCGTGTTCCTGCCGACATCCTTCCTGCGGCGCCTCGGCGGAGGGGTGGCACGCGTGCGTGGCCGGCTGTTCTCCGGCGGCGGCCGTACGGTACCGGGGCCCCGGGCTCCCGAGCCGGGCGTTCCGGAGGAGCCCGAGCAGACGCACGTAGGCTTCCCCGCATGAACGACCCGGTACGCGCATGGCGTCAGCTCGCCGACGGATCCGTCCTGCTCGACGGATTCCACGCCCTCAAGCACGCGGTGCGCTTCGGGGCGCGCGTCCCGGTCGCCGTCACCACCGACCGGCGGGCGGCCCTGGAACTGGCCGACGAACTCGCCCCCGACGTACGCGCCGTTCTCGACGAGCTGCTGACGGAGGTCCCGGAGGCGACGTACACGGCTCTCGTACCGCGTCCGCACCCCACCTCGGTGGCCGCTCTCGCCGTACGGCCGTCGCGCGCCGCCCACCTGGAGGCGCTGGCCCGCACGCCCCGCACCGCGCCCGTCGTCGTGCTCGACAATCCGCGCAACCTGGGCAACGCCGGCGCCGTGATCCGGCTCGCGGCGGGCTTCGGCGCGACCGGGGTGGTCACGACGGGCACGCTCGACCCCTGGCACCCCACGGTCGTACGCGGTGGGGCCGGCCTGCACTTCGCGACCGCCGTGGAGCGACTGACGGTGGACGAACTGCCGACGGGCCCGGTGTTCGCGCTCGACCCGGAGGGTGAGGACATCCGCGGGTCGAAGCTCCCCGACGACGCTCTGCTCGCCTTCGGCTCGGAACGCAGCGGACTGTCCGCCGAACTGCGGGCCCGGGCCGATCACCTGGTGTCACTGCCGATGCGCCCCCAGGTCTCCAGCTACAACCTCGCGACCAGTGTGGCCATGACGCTGTTCCACTGGAGCGCCGGCGGGGGCGCACCGGTGTAGACGCCCGACGGGCGTCAGGGCTCACGCCTCGCGGCGCACCTCGACCACCCGGAAGCGGTTCGCCACGAAGGCTCCGTCGCACAGTGCCGCGTTGGCGGCTCCGTTGCCGCCCGAGCCGTGGAAGTCCGAGAACGCGGCCGTCTGGTTGACGTAGACCCCGCCCGTGAGGTTCAGGGAGAGCTGCGCGCACTCCTCCAGGCAGGCTTCCTGGATGTCACGCTCGACCGCCTCGTCGGTGGTGTACGCGCCGACGGTCATCGCGCCCTTGTCCCTGACCGTGCGCCGCAGCAGCTCCACGGCGTCCGCCGCCGAGTCGACCGCGACGGCGAAGGAGACCGGCCCGAAGCACTCGCTCATGTAGGCGGCCTCGTCGGCGTTCTCGGCGTTCTCCCAGTACTTGCGAGCGCCGTCGAGCTTGACGATCACCGGCGAGCGCACGACGGCGCCCGGGAACTCGGGGTTGTCGATCTGCCGTGAGGGCAGGGCGACTTCGCCGAGTCCGGCGGCCGCCTCCAGGCGGGCCTTCACGTCCGGGTTCACGATGGCGCCGAGCAGTCCGTTCGCGCGGGCGTCGTCCCCGAGGAGTCCGCCGACCGACTTCGCGAGATCGGCGACCACCTCGTCGTAGGACTTGTGACCCTCGTCCGTGCCGATGCCGTCACGGGGGATCAGCAGGTTCTGCGGGGTGGTGCACATCTGGCCGCTGTAGAGCGACAGCGAGAACGCCAGGTTGGACAGCATCCCCTTGTAGTCGCCGGTCGACTCCACGATCACCGTGTTGACGCCGGCCTTCTCCGTGTAGACCTGCGCCTGGCGGGCGTTGGCCTCCAGCCAGTCGCCGAAGGCCGTGGAGCCGGTGTAGTCGATGATCCGGATCTCGGGGCGGGTGGCCAGCGTCTTGGCGATGCCCTCGCCGGGACGCTCGGCGGCCAGCGCCACCAGGTTCGGGTCGAAGCCGGCCTCGGTGAGCACCTCGCGCGCGACCTGCACGGTGAGCGCGAGCGGCAGCACCGCGCGCGGGTGGGGCTTCACCAGGACCGCGTTGCCGGTGGCCAGGGAGGCGAACAGGCCCGGATAGCCGTTCCACGTCGGGAAGGTGTTGCAGCCGATCATCAGCGCGATGCCGCGCGGGACGGGCGTGAACTGCTTGGTGAGCGCGAGCGGGTCGCGCTTGCCCTGGGGCTTGGTCCACTCCGCGGTGTCGGGGGTGCGGACCTGCTCCACGTACGCGTACGCCACCGCTTCCAGGCCGCGGTCCTGCGCGTGCGGGCCGCCCGCCTGGAACGCCATCATGAAGGCCTGGCCGCTGGTGTGCATGACCGCGTGCGCGAACTCGTGGGTGCGGTCGCTGATCCGCTTGAGGATCTCCAGACAGACGACGGCGCGGACCTCCGCGCCCGCGTCGCGCCAGGCGCGCATCCCCGCGCGCATGGCGGGCAGCAGGGCGTCGATGTCCGCGTGCGGGTACGTGACGCCCAGCTCGATGCCGTACGGCGACACCTCGCCGCCGACCCAGTCGTCCGTGCCGGGCTGGCCCAGGTCGAGGCGGGTGCCCAGGAGGGCGTCGAAGGCGGCCTTGCCCTCGGCCATGCCCAGGCTGCCGTGCTCGCCGTACGCCTTGGGATGTTCCGGGTGCGGGGACCAGTACGCGCGTGTGCGGATCGCTTCCAGCGCCTGATCGAGGGTGGGCCGGTGCTGGGCGATCAGCTGGTGGGCGGTGAGTTCGGCGGCCATCAAGGACCAACTCCTCGTCTCAAGAGCTCTTCGTCGGGCTCGCGAGCTGGGCAGGAAGGGACAGTCAGAGTTAGAGTAACCGAACGATCGGTCGGGACAAGGGGAGCCGCCGCATCTGTGGAAATCGGCGTGCGGGAGGATCGCGCACATGACAGCACTCGACCTCAGCAGCCCCGTGGCAGTCGTCGGTACCGGCACCATGGGCCAGGGCATCGCCCAGGTCGCGCTGGTGGCCGGCCACCCCGTGCGGCTCTACGACGCGGCGCCCGGGCGGGCCGAGGCGGCGGCCGAGGCGATCGGCGCCCGTCTCGACCGGCTCGTCGTGAAGGACCGGCTCACCGGCGCCGACCGGGACGCCGCACGCGCCCGGCTCCACCCGGCCGCGAGCCTCACCGACCTCGCCGACTGCGTCCTCGTCGTCGAGGCGGTGCTCGAACAACTCGACGCGAAACAGCAGTTGTTCAGCGCCCTCGAAGACATCGTCGGGGACGACTGCCTGCTCGCCACCAACACCTCCTCGCTGTCCGTCACGGCCATCGGCGGCGCCCTGCGCAACCCGGGCCGGCTCGTCGGGCTGCACTTCTTCAACCCGGCGCCGCTGCTGCCCCTCGTGGAGGTCGTCTCCGGGTTCGCGACCGACGTCACGTCGGCCACGCGCGCGTACGAGACGGCCCGCGCCTGGGGCAAGACTCCCGTCGCCTGCGCGGACACCCCCGGTTTCATCGTCAACCGCATCGCGCGGCCCTTCTACGCCGAGGCCTTCGCGGTCCACGAGTCCCAGGCCGCCGACCCCGCCACCATCGACGCGGTCCTGCGCGAGTCCGGCGGCTTCCGGATGGGCGCCTTCGAGCTCACCGACCTGATCGGCCAGGACGTCAACGAGTCCGTCACGCACTCCGTGTGGCAGTCCTTCTTCCAGGACGTGCGCTTCACGCCCTCGCTCGCCCAGCGTCGGCTCGTCGAGTCGGGACGGCTCGGCCGCAAGACGGGACACGGCTGGTACGACCACGGGGACGACGCCGAGCGGGCCGAGCCGCACACCGCGGAGAAGGCGCAGACGCCGGCGTACGTCGTCGTGGAGGGCGACCTGGGCCCCGCAGCCGAGCTCCTCGACCTGATCCGCGAGGCGGGCATCCAGGTCCGCGAGGACGAGGAGGACCACGGCACCCGCCTGGTCCTGCCCAGCGGCGGCCAGCTGGTCCTCGCCGACGGCCAGACCTCGGTCGAGTTCCGCGACGTCGTCTACTTCGACCTCGCGCTCGACTACCGCAAGGCCACCCGGATCGCCCTGTCGGCGTCCCAGGACACCGCTCCCGAGACGCTCTCCGAGGCCATCGGCCTCTTCCAGGCGCTCGGCAAGGACGTCAGCGTCATCGGCGACTGCCCCGGCATGATCGTCGCCCGCACGGTGGCCCGGATCGTCGATCTCGCGTACGACGCCGTCGCCAAGGGCGTGGCCACCGAGGAGGACATCGACACCGCGATGCGCCTCGGCGTCAACTATCCCCTGGGCCCCTTCGAGTGGAGCCGCAGGCTCGGCACGAACTGGTCGTACGACGTCCTGGACGAACTGCACGTACGCGACCCCTCCGGGCGCTACGCGCCGTCGCTGGCGCTGTACCGCCACGCCTACGCCGACCAGAAGCGGGAGGGCACCTCGTGACCACCGCCAAGCGGGACACGTACACCCCCGAGACACTGCTCTCGGTCGCCGTCCAGGTCTTCAACGAACGCGGTTACGACGGCACCTCCATGGAGCACCTCTCCAAGGCGGCCGGCATCTCCAAGTCGTCGATCTACCACCACGTCGCGGGCAAGGAGGAGCTGCTGCGGCGCGCGGTGAGCCGGGCGCTGGACGGCCTCTTCGGGATCCTCGACGAGGAGCACGCGTGCGTGGGGCGTGCCGTGGAGCGCCTGGAGTACGTCGTACGGCGCATGGTCGAGGTGCTCACCTCCGAGCTGCCCTACGTGACGCTGCTGCTGCGGGTGCGCGGCAACACGGGCACCGAGCGGTGGGCGCTGGAGCGGCGCCGCGACTTCGACCACAGGGTCGCCGAGCTCCTGAAGGCCGCGGCCGCCGACGGGGACGTACGCGGCGACGTGGAGGTCCGGCTCGCCACCCGGCTGGTCTTCGGGATGATCAACTCGCTCGTCGAGTGGTACCGGCCCGACGCGCGCGGCATGGGCGCGCGGGAAGTGGCCGACGCCGTGGTGGTACTGGTCTTCGGAGGGCTCCGGCAGGAGTCGTGAGGGCCAGGAGCCCGGCGGGTCAAGGCTCCGGCGGGGTCGTGAAGGTGCCGGGAGCCTGAGGTTCGGGCTCCGGCGGGGTCGTGAAGGTGCCGGGAGCCTGAGGTTCGGGCTCCGGCGGGGTTGTGAGGGTGCCGGGAGCCCGGCTGGTCCAGGCTTCGGCAGATCCGGGCTTCGGCAGATCCGGGCTTCGGCAGGTCAGGGTTCCGGAAGGTCAAGGCGCTTCGGTGGGAGTCGTGCCGATCCGGTTGTCCGGCGGCCTCAGCCCTCCGGCTCCAGGTCCTCTTCCTCGAAGACCAGCAGCGTCCGGCTGCTGAGCACCTCCGGGATGGACTGGAGACGGGTGAGCACCAGCTCGCGCAGCGCCCGGTTGTCCGGCGTGTGTACCAGGAGAAGTACGTCGAAGTCGCCGCCCACCAGAGCGATGTGCGAGGCCCCGGGGAGCACCCTCAGCTGCTCGCGCACCGTGCGCCAGGAGTTCTGCACGATCTTGAGGGTGATGTACGCCGACGTGCCCTGACCGGCGCGTTCGTGGTCGACGCGGGCCCCGAAGCCGCGGATCACGCCGTCCTCGATGAGCCGGTTGATCCGCGCGTAGGCGTTGGCCCGCGACACATGGACCCGTTCGGCCACGGAGCGGATGGAGGCGCGGCCGTCCGCCTGGAGCATGTGCAGGATGTCCTGGTCGATCGCGTCGAGCGGACGGGCGGGCGGCGCGACGGGGCCGGCCTCCGGCGGCTCGGCCATTTGTTCAGGTGCCATGTCTCCCCACCTCCCTACCATGGACGTACTGCGTCCATCTCAGGCTGTGCAGAACCGTTTGTCCACAGCCTGGTGGTGCCTGTAGCCAAAATGTGCCGACGACCGAACAATCGGTAGGTGGGACGCGTCACACCCGTGCCGCGTCCGAAGCCGCTCCCACGAGGAGGTGCCGTCATGACGGTCATGGAGCAGCGAGGGGCCTACCGGCCCACGCCGCCGCCCGCCTGGCAGCCCCGCACCGACCCTGCGCCGCTGCTGCCCGACGCGCTGCCCCACCGCGTCCTCGGCACCGAGGCGGCCGCCCAGATCGACCCGGCCCTGCTGCGCCGTCTGCACGCGGAGCTGGTGCGCGGCCGCCGCTACAACGTTCAGGCCACCGCCCTCACCAAGCAGGGCCGTCTCGCCGTGTACCCCTCCAGCACCGGGCAGGAGGCCTGCGAGGTCGCCGCCGCGCTCGTGCTGGAGGAGCGCGACTGGCTGTTCCCCAGCTACCGCGACACCCTCGCCGCCGTCGCCCGCGGCCTGGACCCCGTCCAGGCCCTCACTCTGCTGCGCGGCGACTGGCACACCGGCTACGACCCGCACGAGCACCGCATCGCACCCCTGTGCACCCCCCTCGCGACCCAGCTCCCGCACGCCGTGGGCCTCGCGCACGCCGCCCGCCTCAAGGGCGACGACGTGGTCGCGCTCGCCCTGGTCGGCGACGGCGGCACCAGCGAGGGCGACTTCCACGAAGCGCTGAACTTCGCCGCCGTGTGGCAGGCGCCCGTCGTCTTCCTCGTGCAGAACAACGGATTCGCCATCTCCGTGCCGCTCGCCAAGCAGACCGCCGCCCCGTCGCTGGCCCACAAGGCCGTCGGTTACGGGATGCCGGGCCGCCTGGTCGACGGCAACGACGCGGCGGCCGTGCACCAGGTCCTGAGCGAGGCCATCGCCCACGCGCGCGCGGGCGGCGGTCCCACCCTCGTCGAGGCCGTGACGTACCGCATCGACGCCCACACCAACGCCGACGACGCCACCCGCTACCGCGGTGACTCCGAAGTCGAGACCTGGCGCCGGCACGACCCCATCGTGCTTCTGGAGCGCGAGCTGACCGAGCGCGGTCTGCTCGACGAGGCCGCCCTGCAGGCGGTGCGCGACGACGCCGAGACGATGGCCGCGGACCTGCGCGAGCGCATGAACATGGACCCGGTGCTCGACCCCATGGATCTGTTCGCCCATGTGTATGCCCAACCCACTACTCAACTGCTTGAGCAGGAGAGCCAGCTGAGAGCGGGGCTGGACGCCGAGGCGGACGGCTCGCACGGAGCGGGCCCGCACGGCCCGGAAGGAGCCGGGCGATGACGACCGTTGCCCTCAAACCGGCCACCATGGCGCAGGCGCTCGGTCGCGCACTGCGCGACGCCATGGCCGCCGACCCGGCCGTCCATGTCATGGGCGAGGACGTCGGCACTCTCGGCGGCGTCTTCCGGGTCACCGACGGGCTCGCCAAGGAGTTCGGCGAGGACCGCTGCACGGACACCCCGCTCGCCGAGGCGGGCATCCTCGGCGCGGCGGTCGGCATGGCCATGTACGGCCTGCGGCCGGTCGTGGAGATGCAGTTCGACGCGTTCGCCTACCCGGCGTTCGAGCAGCTGATCTCGCACGTGGCGAAGATGCGCAACCGCACGCGGGGCGCGATGCCGCTGCCCATCACGATCCGCGTCCCCTACGGCGGCGGCATCGGCGGAGTCGAGCACCACAGCGACTCCTCCGAGGCCTACTACATGGCGACCCCGGGTCTCCATGTGGTCATGCCCGCGACCGTCTCCGACGCCTACGGACTGCTGCGCGAGGCCATCGCCTCGGACGACCCGGTCGTCTTCCTGGAGCCCAAGCGGCTGTACTGGTCGAAGGATTCCTGGAACCCGGACGAGCCGCCGGCCGTTGAGCCGATAGGCCGCGCGGTGGTGCGGCGCCCGGGCCGGAGCGCCACGCTCATCACGTACGGGCCGTCCGTACCCGTCTGCCTCGAAGCCGCCGAGGCGGCGCGGGCCGAGGGCTGGGACCTCGAAGTCGTCGATCTGCGCTCGCTGGTGCCGTTCGACGACGAGACGGTCTCGGCGTCGGTGCGACGGACCGGACGAGCGGTCGTCGTGCACGAGTCGGGCGGGTTCGGCGGCCCGGGCGGGGAGATCGCGGCCCGCGTCATGGAGCGCTGCTTCCATCACCTGGAGGCGCCGGTGCTGCGCGTCGCGGGATTCGACATCCCGTACCCGCCGCCGATGCTGGAGCGGCACCACCTGCCCGGTGTCGACCGGATCCTGGACGCCGTGGGGCGTCTGCAGTGGGAGGCGGACAGCTGATGGCACAGGTGCTGGAGTTCAAGCTCCCCGACCTCGGGGAGGGACTCACCGAGGCGGAGATCGTCCGCTGGCTGGTGGAGGTCGGCGATGTCGTCGCCGTCGACCAGCTCGTCGTCGAGGTCGAGACGGCCAAGGCGATGGTGGAGGTCCCCTGTCCCTACGGCGGCGTGGTCACCGCCCGCTTCGGCGAGGAGGGCACGGAACTGCCCGTGGGGGCACCGCTGCTGACCGTCGCCGTGGGCGCGCCGGACACCGGCGACGACGCGACGGACGACAAGGTCGACGAGGGCTCCGGGAACGTGCTGGTGGGTTACGGCACGGCAGCGCCCCCGGCGCGGCGCCGAAGGGTACGGCCCTCCGGCGGGACCGCCGCCGGTGGCCGACGGGCGGCCGGTGCGCCGGCGGGGGACGCGTCCCCCGCGGGCACGGGCACTTTGGCCGGCCGGCGTGAGCAGGGCCGCCCCGAGCCCGTCGCCGCCGCGCCGTCGGATGTCGCAGGCCCGGCGGAGGCCGCCCGGAACGGCGTCGGCGCCACGCGGGGTGACGGTCCCGTGCCGGTCATCTCGCCCCTGGTGCGCCGACTCGCCCGGCAGAACGGCGTGGATCTGCGGGAGTTGGAGGGCTCCGGTCCCGAGGGACTCATCCTGCGGGCCGACGTCGAGTACGCGATGCGCGCGGCGGCGACCGGTCGGCTGCGATCGTCCTCCGCCGTGGAGCCGCACCCCACCCCGGCGGCCGGGCTCGGCTCCGACGAGGCCTTCGCGGCGCCCTCGTACGACAGCGCGCCCGCTTCGGTGTCCTCGTACGCGGACATCACCTCGGTCGTGCCCGGTGCGGCCGACGTCTCCCGGGGCGCCACCCCGCAGGGTGTCCGTGTCCCCCTTCGGGGTGTCCGCGGTGCCGTCGCCGACAAGCTCTCGCGCAGCCGGCGCGAGATCCCGGACGCGACCTGCTGGGTGGACGCCGACGCGACGGAACTCATGCAGGCCCGCAGGGCGATGAACGCGGCCGGCGGCCCGAAGATCTCCCTGCTCGCCCTGCTGGCCAGGATCTGCACCGCCGCGCTGGCCCGCTTCCCCGAGCTCAACTCGACGGTCGACATGGACGCCCGCGAGATCGTCCGGCTCGACCAGGTGCACCTGGGCTTCGCGGCCCAGACCGAACGGGGGCTCGTCGTCCCCGTCGTGCGGGACGCGCACACGCGGGACGCCGAGGGGCTGAGCGCGGAGTTCGGCCGGCTGACCGAGGTGGCCCGGACCGGGAAGCTGACGCCCGCGGACCTCACGGGCGGCACCTTCACGCTGAACAACTACGGCGTGTTCGGCGTCGACGGCTCCACACCGATCATCAACCACCCCGAGGCGGCCATGCTCGGCGTCGGCCGCATCATCCCCAAGCCCTGGGTGCACCAGGGGGAGCTGGCGGTACGTCAGGTCGTCCAGCTCTCGCTCACGTTCGACCACCGGGTGTGCGACGGCGGCACGGCGGGCGGTTTCCTGCGCTATGTGGCGGACTGCGTGGAACAGCCGGCGGTGCTGCTGCGCACCCTGTAGTCCCGGCGGTCCGATCACCCCCGTCCACATGCTGTGCCCGGGGGTGGCAATGATCCTTCGGGCGCCCATACTCGGGGGATGACCGCGTACGAGTCCGAGGGCGCGACCGGGCGACCGGGCGCCTCCGGCCCGCCGGGCACCCCCGGTGCCGATGCCGTGTACGACGCCGTCGTGCTCGCGGGCGGTGCGGCCCGGCGGCTCGGCGGCGCGGACAAGCCCGGCGTCCGGGTGGGCGGCCGGGCACTGCTGGACCGGGTGCTGGCCGCGTGCGCCGGTGCCACCCGCACGGTGGTCGTGGCCGAACCCAGGGTCACCGCGCGCCCCGTGGAGTGGGCCCGCGAGGACCCGCCGGGCGGAGGACCGCTGGCCGCGCTGGACGCCGGACTGCGGCACACCACCGCGCCGAACGTCGTCGTGCTCTCGGCCGACCTGCCCTTCCTGGAAGAGGGGACGGTACGGCGCCTGCTGGACACCCTTCGGGACGACGGCACGCACCGCACCCCGCCCGCCGCCGGGAACGACCTCCCGGACCACGCGGGCGACCACCCCGGCTCCGGCCTCGGCCCCGACGGTGCCCGGACCGGCTCCGCGACCGTGCCGGAGACCGGCGAGCCCGTCCGGACCGGACCCGTCGGGGCTACCGGCGCGACCGGCGGGCATCGCGGCCACCCCGACGGCGTGCTCCTCACCGACCCCGACGGGCGCGATCAGCCCCTCGTGGCCGTCTACCGCGCGGACGCGCTGCGCCGTGAGCTGACCGTGCTCGCCGCCGCACACGGCGGACTGGGCGGACTGCCGCTGCGACGGCTCGTCGCCGCCCTCGACCTCACTCGTCTCTGCGACCCCGTCGCGTCCTTCGACTGCGACACCTGGGACGACATCGCCACCGCTCGAGCACGCATCAGGGAGCATGGGCACGTGTTGGATGAATGGATTTCCGCAGTCAAGGACGAGCTGGGCATCGATCTGGACGTCGACACCGGCGTTCTGCTCGACCTGGCCCGCGACGCCGCACATGGGGTGGCCAGGCCCGCCGCGCCGCTGACGACGTTCCTCGTCGGATACGCGGCGGCGCGGGCCGGTGGAGGACCGGAAGCGGTCGCCGAGGCCGCCCGCAAGGCCACGGCGCTCGCGCTCCGCTGGGCCGCCGAGGACACCCCCGACGCGAAACCGGACGCCGCCGACGGCGCGACGCCCGCCACCGACACCGGACCGGACGCCGGATGACCGCCGCCCGCTCCACCCGGGACAGCCAGGACGCCGACGACTTCGACGTCGAGGAAGCGCTCGCCCTGGTCAAGAAGGCCGGTGCCCGCGCGCCCGGTGAGCCCGGCAGAGCGGACAGCGCCGACCCGGCCCTCCAGGCAACCGACCAGGCGGCGGTCCCCGCGCCCAACGCGCAGGACGGCGGCAAGGGCGGGCACACCCATCACCGGGCCACCCCGTGGCCCGAGGCCCGGGCCGTCGCGGAGCGGGCCGCCCGCTCCGTGCCCCGCCGCACCCCTCTCTCGGTCCCCCTCGACGCCTCACTCGGCCTCGTCCTCGCCGCCCCCCTGACCGCGCTCACCGACCTTCCCTCCTTCGACACCTCCGCCATGGACGGCTGGGCGGTCGCCGGACCCGGGCCCTGGGAGGTACGGGAGCACGGCGTACTCGCCGGGCAGGCGGCGCCGGAGCGGCTCACCGACGGCGAGGCGGTCCGGATCGCCACCGGGGCGCGCGTCCCGCGGGACGCGACCGCCGTCCTGCGCAGCGAGCACGGCCGCCTCGACGCCAAGGGGCGTCTGCACGAGAGCGACGTTCAGGCACCCGGCTCCGCGCGGTCACGGGGGACCCGCGTGGTGGCGCACGGGCAGGACATCCGCCCGCGCGGCCAGGAGTGCCGCAGCGGCGACCAGCTGTTGCCGCTCGGAGCGCTGGTCACCCCGGCCGTGCTGGGTCTCGCGGCGGCCGCCGGGTACGACACGCTCGCCGTCGTTCCCCGCCCGCGCGCCGAAGTCCTCGTCCTCGGTGACGAGTTGCTCACCGAGGGACTGCCCCGGGAGGGGCTGATCCGGGACGCGCTCGGGCCCATGCTGCCGCCGTGGCTGCGGGCCCTCGGCGTCGAGGTCGTCGCGGTGCGCCGGCTCGGCGACGACGCCAAGGCGCTGCACAAGGCGATCACCGGCTCCCGGGCCGACCTGATCGTCACCACGGGCGGCACCGCGGCGGGCCCCGTCGACCATGTCCACCCCACGCTGCGCCGCATCGGCGCCGAACTGCTGGTGGACGGCGTCAAGGTGCGGCCGGGACATCCGATGCTGCTGGCCCGCACCCAGGAGAACCAGCACCTCGTCGGCCTGCCCGGCAACCCCCTGGCCGCCGTCTCCGGGCTGCTGACGCTCGCCGAGCCGCTGCTGCGCACCCTGGCCGGACGCGCGGCCCCGGAGTCGTACACGCTGCCTCTCAAGGAAGCGGTGCAGGGGCACCCGTACGACACCCGGCTCGTCCCCGTCTCGCTGCGCGGCGACCGGGCCGCGCCGCTGCACTACAACGGCCCGGCGATGCTGCGGGGCATCGCCGCCGCCGACGCGCTCGCGGTCGTACCGCCGGGTGGGGCGCGAGCCGGCCAGGAGCTGGAACTCATCGATCTGCCGTGGGCCACCGCGGGGATCGACGCGTGCTTCATCTGAGCCGGGCCGACGGCGGGATCGGCATGAATCCGAACGGGGTGTGTTTCACGTGAAACTTCCGGGCCAAGATGCGATCGCCCGCCAAGCGGACGAGCATCTCGTGACCCACCAGGTGAAACTGCCGCGGAAGGTCGTGGAGCGTCCGCTCCGGCAGGTCGCCAAGCGACTGGTGATTGCGTTGCTGGTGCTGGTCGCCACCGCGCTCATCGTCTGGTTCGACCGCGCCGGCTACACCGACAACTCGGACGGCAGCGTCGACCTGCTCGACGCCTTCTACTACGCGACGGTCACCCTCTCCACCACCGGTTACGGTGACATCACCCCGACCAGCGATATCGCCCGGCTCATCAACATCCTGATCATCACGCCGCTGCGGGTGCTCTTCCTGATCATCCTGGTCGGCACCACGCTGGAGGTCCTCACGGAACGCACCCGTGAGGAGTGGCGCCTGAACCGCTGGAGGGCGGCCTTGAGGGATCACACCGTCGTTGTCGGCTTCGGAACCAAGGGACGGTCGGCCGTCGAGACCGTCTGCGCGACCGGGCTGAAGAAGGAGCAGGTCGTCGTCGTCGACCCGAGTCCCCGGGTGGTGGACGCGGCGACGGCCGACGGATACGCGGGAGTGATCGGCGACGCCACACGCAGCGATGTGCTGCTGCGCGCCGAGGTCCACAAGGCGAGGCAGATCATCATCGCCACCCAGCGGGACGACACCGCGGTCCTGGTCGCCCTGACGGCCCGGCAGCTCAACCGCGGAGCGAAGATCGTCGCCGCCGTGCGCGAGGAGGAGAACGCGCCGCTGCTCAAGCAGTCCGGCGCCGACGCGGTCATCACCAGCGCCAGCGCGGCCGGCCGGCTGCTCGGGCTCTCCGTGCTCAGCCCCGCCGCGGGCATGGTGATGGAGGACCTGATCCACCAGGGCAGCGGGCTCGACATCGTCGAACGGCCGGTCATAAAGGCCGAGGTGGGCAAGGGCGTCCGCGAGACCACCGACCTGGTGGTCAGCGTCGTACGAGGTCATCGCGTGCTCGGGTACGACGATCCGGAGGTCGGCACCCTGCAGCTGATGGACCGGCTGATCACGATCGCGCGGGTCACTCGGAGCACCCACGTGACACCGGGCATCCGGCCCCTGCCGCAGGAGTAGCGGCCACCTCCCAGGAGTAGCGTCCCTCTCATGTACGCGATCACGATTCCTGAACCTGGTGGGCCCGAGGCGCTGGTGTGGGACGAGGTCCCCGATCCCGTGCCGGCCGAGGGCGAAGTGCTGGTCGAGGTGGTGGCCAGCGCCGTCAACCGTGCCGATCTGCTGCAGCGCCAAGGCATGTACAACCCGCCGCCCGGCGCGTCCCCCTACCCCGGACTCGAATGCGCGGGACGCATCGTCGAGGTCGGCACGGGTGTCCTGGGCTGGTCGGTCGGCGACGAGGTCTGCGCGCTGCTGTCGGGCGGCGGATACGCCCAGAAGGTCGCCGTTCCGGCCGGGCAGCTGCTGCCTGTGCCCGCGGGCCTGGACGTCGAGCAGGCGGCGGCGCTGCCCGAGGTGACCTGCACCGTCTGGTCGAACGTCTTCATGGTCGCCCACCTGCGCCCCGGCGAGACCCTGCTCGTGCACGGCGGCTCCAGCGGCATCGGCACCATGGCGATCCAGCTGGCGAAGGCCGTCGGCGCGAAGGTCGCGGTCACGGCGGGCACCAAGGAGAAGCTCGACTTCTGCGCGGAGCTGGGCGCGGACATTCTGATCAACTACCGCGAGCAGGACTTCGTCGAGGAGATCGAGCGGGCCACCGGCGGTGCGGGTGCCGACGTCATCCTCGACAACATGGGGGCCAAGTACCTCGACCGGAACGTGCGCGCCCTCGCCGTCAACGGACGGCTCGCCATCATCGGCATGCAGGGCGGCATCAAGGCGGAGCTGAACATCGCCACCCTCCTGAACAAGCGTGCCGCCGTCAGCGCGACCTCGCTGCGCGCCCGGCCGCTCAGTGAGAAGGCGGCGATCGTGGCGGCGGTGCGTGAGCACGTGTGGCCGCTGATCGGCTCCGGCCGCGTACGTCCGGTCGTCGACCGCAAGCTGCCGATGAGCGAGGCGGCGGAGGCGCACCGGGTACTGGAGGCGAGCGGTCACATCGGAAAGGTGCTGCTGGTCGCTTCCTAGCCACGTCGCACCCGCAGGGCCACGAAGGCCAGTCCCAGGCCGAGGCCTATGAGGATCAGGCCACTGCCCAGCGGCAGGATCTCCAGGACCGGCTCGGGCGGGGAAGCGGGGCCCACGACGCTCTGCTGGACGGGGACCGCGTCGTTCCGCGAGGGCTCGGGGGCCAAGCTCGGCTCCGTGAGTCCGGCGTCGGCGCCGGGACCGGTGTCCTCGGGGTCCGTGGCGTCCGGGGTGTCCTGGAGGTCCGGCTCGGTGCGGCCGGGCCGCGAGCGCCCCTCACCCGCGAAACTGCCCGCGCGGGAGGGGTCCGCCGTGGGGGTGGGCCTCGTCGGATCGGTGGCGGCGGGTCCTTCCGTCTCCGCGACGGCGGTCCCCCGGGCGACCGCAACGGCGGTTCCCCGGGCGACCGCGACGGCGGTCCCCCGGGCGGACGGAACCGGCGCGGCGGCGTACGAGGCGGTCCCGGAGCGCGCGGGGGCGGCGTACGCGAGGTGGCCGGCGCCGTTCAGCAGGGCGGCTGCCAGCAGCCCTGCCGTGGGCAGTGTGCGGAGCCATGGAGTCACGTCGGTGACCCCCTCCCGGTGCGGTTCGCCAAGACGGGTGCCGTGATCGACGGAACAAGCCTCACATGACGTCGTGATCCCGGCATCTCGACGGAAAGTGACCCCGCCCGCGCCCGTCGGAGGCCGTCGAACCACCCTCCGATCGCGAACTGTGCCCCCCGTACGTGGTGGATCACCGTGTACGGGGGGCACCACCGTGATGGAGTGCAGGGGTGCGAGAGAATGGCGGCATGGAGATGCCGAGGAACGAACGGTCGCCGGAGAACCCTCAGATCCTGGTTGTCGGCCAGGACGGAATGGCTCTCGGTGGCACCGGGGACGAGGACTCCCGCGAGATCCCGGTGACGGAGATGGTGGAACAGCCCGCCAAGGTGATGCGCATCGGCAGCATGATCAAGCAGCTGCTGGAAGAGGTGCGCGCCGCACCTCTGGACGAGGCCAGCCGGGTCCGGCTCAAGGAGATCCACGCGAGTTCCGTGAAGGAGCTGGAGGACGGTCTGGCCCCCGAGCTCGTGGAGGAACTGGAGCGGCTTTCCCTGCCCTTCACGGACGAGGGGACCCCCAGCGACGCGGAACTGCGTATCGCGCAGGCTCAGCTGGTGGGCTGGCTCGAGGGACTCTTCCACGGGATCCAGACGACCCTGTTCGCCCAGCAGATGGCGGCCAGGGCGCAGCTGGAGCAGATGCGCCGAGCCCTTCCGCCGGGTGTCGGCGGCCTGGAGGGCGACGAGGACCCTCGCACGGGAGGCCGTTCCGGCGGACCGTACCTGTAACCACGCAGGTCACCGATCCGCGCCTGTGACCACGCAGGTCACGCGGGTCACGATCCGTCCGTCACCCAGCGAATCAAGGTCACCCCGACCGAAACGGGCCCGGCACCGAAGTGCCGGGCCCGTTCCCGAATCCGCTGCCGAGCGTGCCCGGACCGCGCCGATGCTCAGGGGCGCTTCAGGAAGGGTCGCCCGAGGACACCTTGAGTTCGATCTCGGGCATGTTCTTCGGGTCGACGTCCGTTCCCGCCGAGGGGAACTGGTCCATGACCGTGTCCTCGCCGTACGTGTTCTCGTCGACGCGCTTGACCTTCATCTGCCAGCCGGCGGCCTGGAAGCAGGACTTCACCGACGTCAGGTTCTTGAAGTGGAAGTCCGGGACCTGGATCTTGTCCGGGTCGTCGTACGACTCCGACGCGTCGGTGCATTTGTCGGTGTCGATCGTCTTCGACGTGTCCGGACCCAGGTGCCCCGCGACCACGGAGGGCGACTTGCTGGCCTCGCCGCCGCCCTTGTTGTCGTCGTCGCCTCCGCCGCCCAGGGTGAGCGCCGTGACCAGGCCGCCGATCGCGAGCAGCGCGACGGCGATCGCGCCGATGACGACTCCCTTGCTGCTCTTGCCGCCGGAGCCGCCGGACACGGGTGTCGTGGGCTGGGGCGAGAGGTTGTAGGGCGGCGGGGTCGACGTGCCGTGCTGCGGGGAGTACGCGGAGGTCTGCGCCGGAGCCGGGTAGCCGCCCTGCTGTGGGTAGCCGTACGCGGGGGCGGGAGTCGGCGTGCCGTACGGGCCCGGCTGGTACGGCGTCTGTACGGGGCCGGGTGCCGGAGTGCCCTGCTCGACCGGCGGGAAGACGGCGGAGCCGACGCCCGAGCCGCTCGGCGTCTGGGCGCCCGGCACGATGCTCGGCGCGACCGCATGGAACGACTGGGCGACCCGCAGGCACTCGTCCCGCATGATCTCGGCGCTCGGGAAGCGCTCGTTAGGGTTCTTCTTCAGCGCGCGGGCGATCAGCGCGTCCACCGCCGGGGGCAGCGAACGGTTGACCGAGGAGGGCGCGACCGGCTCCTCCTGGACATGCGCGTAGGCGATGGCGAGCGGGGAGTCCGCCTCGAACGGCAGCCGCCCGGTGACCAGCTGGAACAGCATGATGCCGACCGAGTACAGGTCGGACCTGGCGTCGACGCCCCGGCCGAGCGCCTGCTCCGGGGAGAGGTACTGCGGGGTGCCGACGACCATGCCGGTCTGCGTCATGGAGGTGACGCCGGACTGCATGGCGCGGGCGATGCCGAAGTCCATGACCTTGACGACGTTGCGCTTCGTCATCATCACGTTGCCCGGCTTGATGTCCCGGTGGACCAGGCCCATCTCGTGGCTGATCTCCAGGGCCGCCAGCACGTCCGCGGTGATCTTCAGGGCCTTGTCGGCGGGCATCGCGCCGTACTGCTGGATGTCCGCGTCGAGGACCGAGCCGAGCGGGTTGCCCTCGATGTACTCCATGACGATGTACGGCGTCGTCATGCCGTCGAGGTCGTCCTCGCCGGTGTCGAACACCGAGACGATGTTCGTGTGGGTCAGCTTGGCCACCGACTGGGCCTCGCGGCGGAAGCGCTCGCGGAAGGCCTGCTCGCGGCCGAGTTCGGTGTGCAGGGTCTTGATCGCGACCTGACGGTCGAGCACCGAGTCGTACGCGAGATGCACCGAGGCCATACCGCCCTCGCCGAGCAGATCGCGCAGCTGGTAGCGGCCGCCGGCGACCGCACGCCCCGCGTACCGGCCCTGTGCGCCGTCCTGGCTCATCTTCTGCGTCCCCCGCGGCCTTGGTGATCGATTGGCTTATTCCGGGCCAAGTCTGCCCGAGGGCACTGACACGTCAAGCTCGGTGCCCGATCCGTGACCGTCTGCGAAAGAAGCGTCGCGGAAGCGTTACAGGTGGCGTACGGCCGGTACACGGAATTTGCGCGCACGGACCTGTGACGGGTTTGATGGCCGGTCCATCTCACGCTCATCTCGGACCGGCGCCCTGCGCGGAGCCTGTAGCGTGGCCCGACGGAGACCGTAACAACCACCGCGCAGACCGCGGGCAGAAACGACGGCGAGGACTGATGGCACAGCAGCAGCGCGCTCAGGGCCCGTCCGACCCCGAGGCGACTGGCGGCGGTATGTCAGATGCGCCGGAGATGTGGGGTAACGGCGGGCTGGTCGGCGACGGCCGATACCGGCTGACACGCAGACTCGGCCGGGGCGGCATGGCCGAGGTGTTCGCCGCCGAGGACGTCCGTCTCGGGCGGACCGTGGCGGTCAAGCTGCTCCGTTCCGACCTGGCCGAGGACCCCGTGTCCAAGGCCCGCTTCACGCGCGAGGCACAGTCGGTCGCGGGGCTCAACCACCACGCGGTCGTCGCCGTGTACGACTCCGGCGAGGACGTGGTCGGCCACGGCGTCGTCCCGTACATCGTGATGGAGATCGTCGAGGGCCACACGATCCGCGATCTGCTGATCAACGCCGAGGCCCCCGGGCCCGAGCAGGCGCTGATCATCGTCTCCGGTGTCCTGGAGGCGCTCGCCTACTCGCACCAGCACGGCATCGTGCACCGCGACATCAAGCCGGCGAACGTGATCATCACGGAGACCGGCGCGGTCAAGGTGATGGACTTCGGCATCGCGCGCGCCCTGCACGGCGCGCAGTCGACGATGACCCAGACCGGCATGGTCATGGGCACCCCGCAGTACCTCTCCCCGGAGCAGGCGCTCGGCAAGGCCGTCGACCACCGCTCCGACCTGTACGCGACCGGCTGTCTGCTCTACGAACTTCTCGCGCTGCGGCCCCCGTTCACCGGCGAGACGCCGCTGTCGGTGGTCTACCAGCACGTCCAGGACATCCCGGTGCCCCCGTCCGAGGTCTCGGACGGGGCCCCGCCGGAGCTCGACGGGCTCGTCATGCGCGCCCTCGCGAAGGATCCGGACGACCGGTTCCAGACCGCCGAGGAGATGCGCGGTCTCGTCCAGTACGCGCTGCAGATGCTGTACGACCAGGGCAGTCACACCGGCACCTGGAACACCGGCCCGGTCACCCTGCACGAGGGGCTGCACGGCCAGACGTCCGGCTTCGCCGGCACGACCGCGCTGCCGCACCCGGGTGACTCCGGAACGACGCAGATCCCGGCGCCGCTCATCCCGCCCTACCGGGGCGGCGGTGACGACGGCGGCTTCGAGGGGCACGGCAACAAGGGCGGCGGCCGCGGCAAGCTGTGGCTCCTCGCGGTCTTCGCCGTGATCGCGATCGCGGCGGGTGTCGCGCTGGCGCTCAACAACACCGGTGGCGGCGGGGGCGCGGGGACCGGCACCACGCAGTCGCCGACCAGCAAGCAGTCCGACAAGGGCGACGACCCCAGCGAGCAGCCCAGCGACGAGGCGACGGACAACTCCACGGACGACACCTCGGACGACTCGACCAACACCGGCGACAACACGGACTACCCGCCGTCGTACCAGCCGTCCCAGAGCGCCACCAGCCAGCCGCCGTCGTACGAGCCGACCGACAAGCCGACGAAGACGGCGTCGACGGCCCCTTCGCCGACCCCGCCGGCCGAGACACCGACGCCGACGCCGACGCCGCCGGAGGACACCGACCCCCCCGTCGAGGAGGGTGAGGGCGGCTGACCGTCCTCCCGGCGCGGTCCGAACGGATCAGGCCGCCGGGAAACGACTTCTCACGCGCGCGTGCGGCCCACCACGGGCTTCACGCGCGCGTGACGTTGGGCGTGCCGCGGGTCACCGGGTCTGCCGGAGCCCGAGTTCCTGGCCGCCGTCCGCGGAGTGCACGCTGGAGAACTGGGGGGCGATGCCGAGATAGACCGGCTCGAACGGCTCGCCGTCCACGAACCGCGGCGCGGGACCGAAGAGCTCCAGTTCGGCGGCGGTCGGCTCGACGGGCTCGCACCGGCCCACGACCTGCGCGGTCCACAGGCTCTCGCCCCGGCGCGCGGAGTTCAGGTTGTCGGTGCCGTACGCGACGACGCTGCCGACGCACGCGCGGTGGTATCCGCAGGCGCGGGGCATGCGCAGCAGGATGCGGCCGTCCACCACGATGTGGCGGGCGAGGCCGAGGAAGGGCAGCGCGCGCATGCTGGTGGCCACCCGGCCGTAGTCGGCGCGGCCGATGAGTTCCACGGCGCGTTCTTCTTCGGCGGGCCGCTCGGTCGTCGAGCGTTCGTCGATGGGCATACCGCCCAATCTCCGGCACCGGCGGGACGGGAAGAAGAGGCACCCGCCCCCCGAAGAGGGGCCAAAAGTCCCGAATCGTTCAGCGTTGCTGCTGTTCCGCCTGGATACGGGCCACATAGGCCGCCGCCTGCGACCGGCGTTGCATTCCCAGTTTGGACAGCAGGCTCGACACGTAATTCTTGATCGTCTTCTCGGCGAGGTGCAGTCGCTCCCCGATCACCCGATTGGTGAGCCCCTCGCCGATCAGGTCGAGGATCTTGCGTTCCTGATCGGTGAGGCGGGCGAGCCTGTCGTCGCTCTTGGCGCCGCCCCCGTCCCGCAGCCGCTCCAGGACGCGGGCGGTGGCCACCGGGTCGAGCAGGGACTTCCCGGCCGCGACGTCCCGTACGGCCGCGAGCAGCTCGGTGCCGCGGATGTCCTTCAGGACATAACCCGACGCGCCCGCCATGATCGCGTCGAAGAGGGCCTCGTCGTCGGCGTACGAGGTGAGCATCAGGCATTTGACGGCGTCGTCTCCGGAGCGGATCTCGCGGCAGACCTCCACCCCGCTGCCGTCCGGGAGACGCACGTCCAGGACGGCCACGTCCGGGCGGGTGGCCGGGATCCGGACCAGTGCGTCGGCCGCCGTGCCGGCCTCACCGACCACTTCGATGTCGTTCTCGAAGGAGAGAAGTTCGTGGACTCCGCGGCGGACGACTTCGTGGTCATCGAGGAGGAATACGGTGATTTTCCCGTTTTCACGCACGCTGTCAGTGTCACACACGATCATGGGCATTGCCCCAGGTGAACTCTTCCCGTGCCCGGGGTGCCCGGGATAACGTGCCGGTGTTCCGGCCCCCTGCAAGGCTGTGACCAGTGCTGTGACCAGCGACTGTTCCCGACCCGCTCGATCTAGTAGGTAATCCAACTTCCGAAGTACTTGGATTTCCTATCAAAATCGCAGGTCAGGAGGGGTTTCACAGAATTGTGAAGCACTGGGTAACGTGACTGTTGCAGGGCGCTCGCCGGGGCACCTGTCACGCCTGTTCCCGGCCGAGTGGCACCCACCCCGTGCACGGGTGCCGGAACAGGCGAGCCGCCCCCCGAGCTCAAACAGTGAGTGAGGGGGACCCCAGCCTGCCGGCAACCCCGGGGGCCGGACCGACGGAGGAGCACACGTGACCGTGGAGAGCACTGCCCCGCGCAAGCCGCGACGCAGCGCCGGTACAAAGAGCGCGGCGAGCGCCAGTACGACCGGTACCAAGAGCGCCGCGAGCAAGCGCACCGCGCCCGCCAGGAAGTCGCCCGCGGCGACGGGTGGCGAGCCGGAACTCGTTCAGCTGCTGACCCCGGAAGGCAAGCGGGTCAAGGACGCCACGTACGACCCGTACGTCGCCGACATCACCCCCGAGGAGCTGCGCGGCCTGTACCGGGACATGGTCCTGAGCCGCCGCTTCGACGCGGAGGCCACCTCCCTGCAGCGCCAGGGCGAGCTGGGCCTGTGGGCCTCGATGCTCGGCCAGGAGGCCGCGCAGATCGGTTCCGGCCGCGCCACGCGCGACGACGACTACGTCTTCCCGACCTACCGCGAGCACGGTGTCGCCTGGTGCCGCGGTGTCGACCCGACCAACCTGCTCGGCATGTTCCGCGGTGTGAACAACGGCGGCTGGGACCCGAACGGCAACAACTTCCACCTGTACACGATCGTCATCGGCTCGCAGACGCTGCACGCCACCGGCTATGCCATGGGCATCGCCAAGGACGGCGCCGACTCGGCCGTGATCGCGTACTTCGGTGACGGCGCCTCCAGCCAGGGCGACGTCCTGGAAGCCTTCAACTTCGGGGCGGTCTACAACGCTCCCGTGGTGTTCTTCTGCCAGAACAACCAGTGGGCGATCTCCGAGCCGACCGAGCGCCAGATGCGCGTGCCGCTGTACCAGCGCGCGCAGGGCTTCGGCTTCCCCGGCGTGCGCGTGGACGGCAACGACGTGCTCGCAAGCCTCGCGGTGACCCGCTGGGCGCTGGAGCGGGCCCGCAACGGCGAGGGCCCCACCCTGGTGGAGGCGTACACCTACCGCATGGGCGCGCACACCACCTCCGACGACCCGACCAAGTACCGGGCCGACGAGGAGCGCGAGGCGTGGGAGGCGAAGGACCCGATCCTGCGCCTGCGCGCCTACCTGGAGGCGGCGAAGTACGCCGACGAGGCATTCTTCGCGGAACTCGAGACCGAGAGCGAAGCGTTGGGCAAGCGAGTGCGCGAAGTCGTACGGGCCATGCCGGACCCGGACAAATTCGCCATCTTCGAGAACGTGTACGCGGACGGGCACGCGCTCGTCGACGAGGAGCGCGCCCAGTTCGCCGCCTACCAGGCGTCGTTCGCGGACGCAGGGGAGGGCAAGTAGCCATGGCGACGGAAAAGATGGCGCTGGCCAAGGCGATCAACGAATCGCTGCGCACGGCGCTCGACGCCGACCCCAAGGTCCTCATCATGGGCGAGGACGTCGGCAAGCTCGGCGGTGTCTTCCGGGTCACCGACGGTCTCCAGAAGGACTTCGGCGAGGAGCGGGTCATCGACACCCCGCTCGCCGAGTCCGGCATCGTCGGCACCGCGATCGGCCTGGCCCTGCGCGGCTACCGCCCGGTCGTGGAGATCCAGTTCGACGGTTTCGTCTTCCCGGCGTACGACCAGATCGTCACCCAGCTCGCGAAGATGCACGCGCGGGCCCTGGGCAAGATCAAGCTCCCCGTCGTCATCCGCATCCCGTACGGCGGCGGCATCGGTGCCGTCGAGCACCACTCGGAGTCCCCCGAGGCGCTGTTCGCGCACGTGGCGGGCCTGAAGGTGGTCTCCCCGTCGAACGCCGGTGACGCCTACTGGATGATGCAGCAGGCCATCCAGAGCGACGACCCGGTGATCTTCTTCGAGCCCAAGCGCCGCTACTGGGACAAGGCCGAGGTCAACAAGGACGCCATCCCCGGCCCGCTGCACAAGGCACGGGTGGCGCGCGAGGGCAGCGACCTCACCCTGGTCGCGTACGGCCCGATGGTGAAGGTCTGCCTGGAGGCCGCCGCGGCCGCCCAGGAGGAGGGCAAGTCGATCGAGGTCCTGGACCTGCGCTCGATGTCCCCCGTCGACTTCGACTCCATCCAGGCCTCGGTCGAGAAGACCCGCCGTCTGGTCGTGGTCCACGAGGCCCCGGTGTTCCTCGGGACGGGCGCGGAGATCGCGGCCCGCATCACCGAGCGGTGCTTCTACCACCTGGAGGCGCCCGTTCTGCGGGTCGGCGGCTATCACGCCCCGTACCCGCCGGCCCGCCTGGAGGACGAGTACCTTCCGGGCCTGGACCGCGTGCTCGACGCCGTCGACCGCTCGCTGGCGTACTGAGGAGAGAGTCGTGACGACGATGACTGAGAACGCGTCGGGACTCCGCGAGTTCAAGATGCCCGACGTGGGCGAGGGACTCACCGAGGCGGAGATCCTCAAGTGGTACGTCCAGGTCGGTGACACGGTCACCGACGGCCAGGTGGTCTGCGAGGTCGAGACCGCCAAGGCCGCGGTCGAGCTGCCGATCCCGTTCAACGGTGTGGTGGCCGGGCTCCACTTCCCCGAGGGCACGACGGTGGACGTCGGCCAGGTGATCATCGCGGTGGACGTGTCCGGTGGCGCGGCGCCCGCGCAGGCCGCCCCCGCCGCCGCGCAGGCACCCGCCGTCCCCGCCGCTCCCGTGGTGGAGGCGGCCCCCGAGGAGGAGGCCAAGCCCGAGGGCCGCAAGCCGGTCCTCGTCGGGTACGGCGTGGCGGAGTCCTCCACCAAGCGCCGTCCCCGCAAGGGCGCCGAGGTCCCGGCGCAGCAGAGCGAGACGCTCTACGCGGCCACCGCGATCCAGGGCGAGCTCAACGGCCACGGGCACGCCGCCCAGCAGCGGCCCCTCGCCAAGCCCCCGGTCCGCAAGCTCGCCAAGGACCTCGGGGTCGACCTGGCGACGGTCACCCCGTCGGGCCCGGACGGCATCATCACGCGGGAGGACGTGCACGCGGCCGCGGCCCCGGCACAGGCGCCGGCTCCGGTCGCCGCCCCGGCCCCGCAGGAGGCCCCGGCCCGCGTCCAGCCGCAGGCACCGGTTCCGGCCGCGTCGTACGACGGCGCGCGCGAGACCCGGATCCCGGTCAAGGGGGTCCGCAAGGCGATCGCCACCGCGATGGTGGGTTCGGCGTTCACCGCGCCGCACGTCACCGAGTTCGTGACGGTCGACGTGACGCGCACGATGCGCCTGGTCGAGGAGCTCAAGCAGGACAAGGACATGCACGGGCTGCGGGTGAATCCGCTGCTGCTCGTCGCCAAGGCCCTGCTGGTCGCGATCAAGCGCAACCCGGCCGTCAACGCGTCGTGGGACGAGGCCGGCCAGGAGATCGTCCAGAAGCACTATGTGAACCTGGGCATCGCCGCCGCCACTCCGCGCGGCCTGATCGTGCCGAACATCAAGGACGCCCACACCAGGACCCTGCCGCAGCTGGCCGAGTCGCTGGGCGAACTGGTGGCGACGGCCCGCGAGGGCAAGACCTCGCCGGCCGCGATGCAGGGCGGCACGGTGACGATCACCAACGTCGGCGTCTTCGGCGTCGACACGGGCACGCCGATCCTCAACCCCGGCGAGTCCGCGATCCTCGCGGTCGGTGCGATCAAGCTCCAGCCCTGGGTCCACAAGGGCAAGGTCAAGCCCCGTCAGGTCACCACGCTGGCGCTCTCCTTCGACCACCGCCTGGTCGACGGCGAGCTCGGCTCCAAGGTCCTGGCCGACACCGCCGCCGTCCTGGAGCAGCCCAAGCGGCTGATCACCTGGGCGTGAGCCGGTCGGCCGGAGGGATCTGAGTCCGGCCCGGAACGCGAAAGGGGCCTGCCGCGCAT
>NZ_JBHWVI010000062.1:0-39006 GCF_042737005.1 Streptomyces sp. NPDC060027 | reverse complement strand
GCCCGCGGCGTGTTCAGAACGTCTGCAGGGTGATCAGGGTGATCCGGCGCCCCTCACCCTCCCCTTCGGTCTCGATCCGCACGCGCTGCCCGGGCCGCAGCAGCCGCAGGCCGCCGGCTTCGAACGCCGCCCCGTCGAAGGGCACCGGGGTGCCGTCGTCGAGCAGCACCTGTCCGCTGCGGGTCTCGGGGTCGTACGTGTACGAGGTCGCCTGCATGGGGGCAGCCTACTGACCCCGCCCCTTCGGTGGACCGGCCCGCTCTCGGTGAACCAGGGTTCTGCCCGGGGGTCTACTGCCCGGGAATCAGCAGCCGTGCCGCCGCCGCGGCCGTGCGCGGCCCCACGCCGAGTGTCAGCGCCGCCCGCAGATCGTCCCGGGTGTCCACGTCCTGGCGTACCGAATCCACCGCGTCGAGACGGAGTTCCGCGGCTCCCGACGCGCGATGGCGGGCCCGGGATTCGCCGCCGAAAGCGGGGAACAATTCCAGGCCCGGGGAAGCGGCCAGGAGAGTGGTGCCGATTGCAGCCGCATCGGCCAGAAAAGCGCGCGGGAATTCGGCGGCGGCGGCCAGTACCCGGGCCAATTCCAAAGGCCGCAGAGCGGGCAGATCGGCGTTCAGGGCCGCAACGGCACTTTCGGGATCCCGGGACCGTACGGCCCCCGCCCCGTGCGCCAGCGCCGCGTTGAGGCCGCCTCCCGGTTCGTCCGCGACGATGCGCGCGCCCAGCGCGGACAGCTCCCGCCCGGCCAGGGCGTCCCCCGTGACGACCGCCACATCCCGGACCGCGGCGCAGGCCAGCGCCGCTGCCACGGTGTCCTGCGCGAACGCGAGGGCGAGTCCGGGGCGCAGGACGTCGGAGGCCGTGTCCGCCAGCCTGCTCTTGGCCCGGGCCAAAGGTTTGAGGGGTACGACCACAGTCCACCGCACGAGCGCTCCGCCCTCTCCAGTCACGCCTTATTGTGACCCGATCACCCTGGCGGTCCGGACGCCGGGGCGTACGGTGTTCTCGACAGACAGGCGGCCTGGAGCGACACTTGTGCGGCCCCCCAGGCTCTAGAGGAAGGTGTCCGCGTGCCCCGCCGCAGAATCGGCTTCTGGTACCGCTTCGCGGCGGTTCTCTGCAAACCGCCGCTGGTGCTTCTGATCAAGCGGGACTGGCGCGGAATGGAGAACATTCCGGCCGAGGGCGGATTTATCACCGCGGTGAACCACAATTCCCATGTGGACCCGTTCGCGTATGCGCACTACCAGTACAACACCGGGCGTGTTCCGCGCTTCCTGGCGAAGGCCGGTCTTTTCAAGAAGGGATTCGTCGGCGCCGCGATGCGCGGCACCGGACAGATTCCCGTCTACCGCGAGAGCACCGACGCGCTGAGCGCCTTCCGGGCCGCGATCGACGCAGTGGAACGCGGTGAGTGCGTCGCGTTCTACCCCGAGGGCACGCTCACCCGGGACCCCGACGGCTGGCCGATGACCGGCAAGACCGGTGCGGCGAGGGTCGCCCTGCAGACCAAGTGCCCGGTGATTCCGGTCGCCCAGTGGGGCGCCAACGAACTGCTGGCCCCGTACGCCAAGAAGCCCGACATCCTTCCGCGCAAGACCCACCGCGTGCTCGCGGGCCCGCCGGTGGACCTCTCGCGCTTCTACGACCGGGAGATGAGCCCGGACCTCCTGAAGGAGGCCACCGAGGTCATCATGGCCGCCGTCACCGCGCAGCTGGAGCTGATCCGCGGCGAGAAGGCGCCCGAGAACGTGTACGACCCGCGCGAGGTGCGCATCGCGCAGCGCCACAAGGCCGCGGCCAAGTCAAAAGCACAGCAGGAAGAAGGGCAGGGCACGTGAGCAAGCCGGTCAGGGCGGCCGTCTTCGGGACCGGATCGTGGGGCACGGCCTTCGGCATGGTGCTGGCCGACGCGGGGTGCGACGTCACCCTGTGGGCGCGCCGCCCCGAACTCGCCGACGCGGTCAACTCCACGCGGATGAACCCGGACTACCTCCCGGGCATCGAACTGCCCGAGAACCTGCGGGCCACCGCCGACCCGGCCGAGGCCGCGCGCGGCGCCGACTTCACCGTGCTCGCCGTGCCCTCCCAGACCCTGCGCGGGAACCTCGCGGAGTGGGTGCCGCTGCTCGCCCCGGACACCGTGCTCGTCTCGCTCATGAAGGGCGTCGAACTCGGCACCGTGAAGCGGATGAGCGAGGTCATCGAGGAGGTCGCCAAGGTCTCCGCGGACCGCGTCGCGGTCGTCACCGGACCCAACCTCGCCAAGGAGATCGCCCAGCGGATGCCCGCCGCCGCTGTCGTCGCCTGCCGGGACGAGGCCGTGGGCCGGCGCATCCAGGCCGCCTGCCACACGCCGTACTTCCGCCCGTACACGAACACCGACGTGGTGGGCTGCGAACTCGGTGGCGCCGTCAAGAACGTGATCGGTCTCGCCGTCGGCATCGCCGACGGCATGGGCCTGGGCGACAACGCCAAGGGCTCGCTCATCACCCGCGGCCTCGCCGAGACCACCCGGCTCGGACTCGTCATGGGCGCGGACCCGATGACGTTCTCCGGCCTCGCGGGCCTCGGCGACCTCGCCGCGACCTGTTCCTCGCCGCTGTCACGCAACCACACCTTCGGCATCAACCTCGGCAGGGGCATGACCCTCCAGGAGACCATCGCGGTCACCCGGCAGACCGCCGAGGGCGTCAAGTCCTGTGAGTCCGTGC
This sequence comes from Streptomyces sp. NPDC060027, assembly GCF_042737005.1. Lineage (NCBI taxonomy): Bacteria > Bacillati > Actinomycetota > Actinomycetes > Kitasatosporales > Streptomycetaceae > Streptomyces > Streptomyces sp. NPDC060027. The sequence continues at coordinate 36,289 of NZ_JBHWVI010000062.1, read as the reverse complement.
TGGATCTGGCCCGCAGGCACGGCGTCGACATGCCGATCACGGAGACCGTCGTCAGCATCGTCCACGAGGGCAAGCCCCCGGTGGTCGCCCTCAAGGAGCTGATGTCGCGCAGCGCGAAGCCCGAACGCCGCTGATCCGGCCCCGCCGGAGGGCCGGGTGGGCGACGCTCCGCAACGGTGCGTACGACGCTGAGCAACGGCCGCCGTGGGGCGCTGACTCACCGCCGTACCACCGGGTACTCTCAACGCGATATGAGCACCGAGAACCTCCCCCAGAGCCCTGAGCAGCCGCCTCGCAAGCCGCGCGTGGCCGTCGTCTTCGGCGGCCGCAGCTCCGAACACGGGATCTCCGTGGTCACGGCCGGCGCCGTCCTCAGCGCAATCGACCGTACGAAGTACGACGTACTGCCGATCGGCATCACCCAGGACGGCCGTTGGGCGCTCACCGCGGACGAGCCGGAACGCATGGCGATCATCGACCGCAAGCAGCCCAGCGTCGACCAGCTCGCCGAGTCCAGCGAGGGCGGCGTGGTGCTCCCCGTCGACCCCGCCAACCGCGAAGTCGTCTACAGCGAACCCGGTTCGGTTCCCAAGGCGCTCGGCGAGGTCGACGTCGTCTTCCCGATGCTGCACGGCCCGTACGGCGAGGACGGCACCCTCCAGGGCCTGCTGGAACTGTCCGGGGTCCCCTACGTCGGCTCGGGCGTGCTCGCCTCGGCCGTCGGCCAGGACAAGGACTACATGAAGCGGGTGTTCACCTCGTTCGGCCTGAAGGTGGGCCCGTACGTGGTGATCCGGCCGCGCGAGTGGCAGCAGGACGAGTCCGCCGCCCGCAAGAAGATCGTCGACTTCGCGGGCGAGCACGGCTGGCCGCTGTTCGTGAAGCCCGCGCGCGCGGGTTCCTCCTTCGGCATCACCAAGGTCGACGACCTCTCGGGTCTCGACGAGGCGATCGCGGAGGCCCAGCGGCACGACCCGAAGATCATCGTGGAGGCGCTGCTGCGCGGCCGCGAGATCGAGTGCGGTGTCCTGGAGTTCGAGGACGGGCCGCGCGCCTCGGTGCCCGCAGAGATCCCGCCCGTGCAGGCGCACGCCTTCTACGACTTCGAGGCCAAGTACATCGACTCGGCCGACGGGATCGTGCCCGCGCCGCTCACCGAGGAGCAGACCGCCGAGGTCCGCCGCCTGGCCGTCGAGGCCTTCGAGGCCGCGTCCTGCGAGGGCCTGGTCCGCGCGGACTTCTTCCTCACCGAGGACGGCGAGTTCGTGATCAACGAGATCAACACGATGCCGGGCTTCACGCCGATCTCCATGTACCCGCGGATGTGGCAGGAGACGGGCGTCGGCTACTCGGAGCTCGTGGACCGTCTGGTGCAGGCGGCGCTGCGGCGCTCGACGGGGCTGCGCTGAGCATCCCGCAGGACCCTGCTGTCAGGAGGCGATCCCCTCGGGGATCGCCTTCTTGACGGAGGCGGCCAGATCGACGAGCACCCCGGAGACATCGGTGCTCCTGGGCACCGTGACCTGGACGTAGGCCAGACGCGAAGCGGTGGTGAGGCGGGTCGTTCCGTCGTCCTGCTTCTCCATCAGCCAGTCGACGCCGTTCACACCGCCGCCGACCGCTTTCGGGTCGTCGCCGTTCGCCACCTTCGGGTCGACCATCTTCGGAGGCCGCTCGACACCGCAGCGCAGTATGATCGCCGGGCTTCCCCAGCCCGCGGTCAGCGCGGAACGGGGCTCCGGGTCCTTGCGGCGGTGGCCGTCCAACGTCCGCGGCAGCGCCTTGTCCAGGTTCTGGCACAGCTCGGTGACCTTCGTGTCCGGACTCGGAACCGCGACGGACGCGCTGTCGTCTGCTGAGGAGCAGCCCGCGATCGCGATCAGCGTCGCGACAGCGGGCAGCCCGAGCAGAGCGGGATGCCGGTGACGGAAGATGTTCACCGGCCAAGGGTAGACGGGGGCTACAGGTGCACGACCGGGCAGGTCAGGGTGCGGGTGATGCCGTCCACTTGCTGGACCTTGGCGACCACCATGCGACCGAGTTCGTCGACCGTGTCGGCCTGGGCGCGCACGATGACGTCGTACGGTCCTGTCACGTCCTCGGCCTGGATCACCCCCGGGATCTTGCTGATCGTCTCGGCGACGGTCGACGCTTTGCCGACCTCCGTCTGGATCAGGATGTACGCCTGTACCACGGAACCTCCAGGGCGGCCACGAGGATCATGTGGGGAAAAGGAACGCCACGGTATCGCGTTGCCGCTCGCCGCGGGGAGACCCGCGGTGACTGGGGCTTGCGCGCCGGGGTGCACGGACTGCACAAGTTGACGGTCAACTCGACCGTACCGACTACGGAGACGGCTCGCGACCGGGCACGAGCAGCGACAGAGGGAGCACGACGATCATGAAGGGCACCGTGGGCGAGTTGGGGGAGTTCGGGCTCATCCGAGAGCTCACCTCGCGTCTCACCACCACCCCGGCGGTCCGGGTCGGCCCCGGCGACGACGCCGCGGTGGTGGCCGCGCCGGACCGCAGGGTCGTGGCGAGCACCGACATCCTCCTAGAGGGACGGCACTTCCGCCGCGACTGGTCCACCGCGTACGACGTCGGACGCAAGGCGGCGGCGCAGAACCTCGCGGACATCGCCGCGATGGGCGCCGTACCCACCGCGCTGCTGCTCGGCCTGGTCGTACCCGCCGAGCTCCCGGCCACCTGGCCCTCCGAGCTGATGGACGGGCTGCGCGACGAGTGCCAGGTCGCGGGCGCGGCCGTGGTCGGCGGGGATGTCGTACGGGGCGAGACCATCACGATCGCGATCACCGCGCTCGGCGATCTGCGCAACCACGAGCCGGTCACCCGGGCCGGGGCGCAGCCCGGTGACGTCGTCGCCGTGACCGGCTGGCTGGGCTGGTCCGCGGCCGGGTTCGCGGTGCTCTCCCGGGGGTTCCGCTCGCCGCGCGCCTTCGTGGAGGCCCACCGCCGTCCCGAACCGCCGTACCACGCGGGTCCGGCCGCCGCCGGGCTCGGCGCGACCTCGATGACGGACGTCAGCGACGGGCTGATCGCCGACCTCGGCCACATCGCCGAGGCGAGCAAGGTGCGCATCGACGTGCGCTCCGGGGACATCGACATCCCCTCCCAGATGAACGACATCGGTCAGGCCGTCGGCGTCGACCCCATCCAGTGGGTGCTTACCGGCGGCGAGGACCACGCGATCGTCGCGACGTTCCCGCCGGACGTGAAGCTCCCCGCGCGCTGGAAGGTGATCGGCGAGGTCCTCAACCCGTCGGCGCTGCCCCAGGTCACCGTGGACGGTGCCCCCTGGACGAGCAAGGGCGGCTGGGACCACTTCGGGGACATCGAGTCCTGAGGCCGTTGCGCCGGGTGGGCCGCCGGTGGCCAACGTGCCCTCCGGCGGACGTACTTCGGGGTCCGGAGGGCGAAACGACCGCGTCTGTCGGCCCGGTGGACCGTTCGCGGCGGAACTCCACGGGGGGAGTGGCCGAGTTGTCCGCGGCCGCCGGGCCCACACGGGTGGGGGACCGGCCCGCGAGGCACCCGGGCCCGCGTCCGTGGCTCACGGACGCGGATAGTCCCGCAGCTCGATGCCGGTCGCGGCCTTCTCGGTGAGCTTCTTGAAGAAGCCCGCGAGCAGCCGTGAGCTCAGCAGCCGGTACATGAGGTCGCGGCTGCGGATCCTGCGCTCGGTCGCGGGCGCGAAGAACGGGCCCGCGTTCCCGGAGATCTTCTGGCAGCCCTTGGCGAAGTCCCGGATCCGTGTCTCGTACTCGGCGAACGCGGTGCGGTGGTCGCCTTCCGCCAGCGCCAGTTCACCGGCCAGGACGTACGCCGCCACGATCGCGACGCCGGTCCCCATGCCGCCCATGGTGGCGCCGTACCCGGCGTCCCCGAGCAGTGCCACCCGCCCCCGGGTGAGCCGGTCGACATGGATCTGGGCGATGGCGTCGAAGTACAGGGCGTCGGTGTCCTCCAGGGCCTTGAGGACACGCGGGGCCTCCCAGCCCATCCCGGCGAACCGCTCGGCCAGGATCCGCTTCTGCGCGGCCACGTCCCGCCGGTCGAACTCCAGCTCCTCGGACCGGAAGACGAGCAGCGCGCCCGCCCGGTCCGGATCGCCGTCGTAGTTGCCGATGGCGACCGCCCGGCCGGGCTCGCTGTACAGCCGGCCGGCACGGTCCAGGCCGAGGTCGTTCGGGACACCGAACCCCGCCACGTAGTGGTCCAGGAAGCGCAGGTGGCGGGACTCGTCGCCGAACACCAGACGGCGGGTGAGGGAGTGCAGTCCGTCGGCGCCCACGACGAGGTCGAAGCGGCGGGGCGCGCCGCGCTCGAAGGTCACGTCGACGCCCTCGGGGGACTCGTCGAGCGTGGCGATCGAGTCGCCGAAGACGTACTCGACGCGGTCCGCGGTGCGCTCGTACATGATCCGGGCCAGATCGCCCCGGAGGATCTCCACGTCACCGCTCATCATCTGGGCCGGCAGAGCGACCCGCGGGGTGCCGTCCGCGTCGACGACGGTCTGCCCGCCCATGCGGGTCTGCCGGGCGTGGATCTCGTCCCAGATGCCCATCGAGGTCAGCACGGTCCGGTGCACATGGCCCCGGAAGTCGACCGCGAACCCGCCCTCACGCAGATCGGGCGCCTTCTCGACGACGGTGACACGGGCGCCGTACCGCGCGAGACCCAGGGCGAGCGCGGGTCCGGCGATGCTGGCGCCGGAGATCAGGACGTGCAGGTGGGCGAGCCCCCCGGCGGGGCTGTCCTTCGGGTTCTTCGTCATGGCCAGGACCTTCGCCCACGGCGCTGACCGTGCCCCTACCGTTCGCTGACCGCCGCCGCCCCGAGCCTTCGTCCCTCCCGGAAGGCCTGGTCGTACGCCTCCGGGGAGAGCTGCTTCCGTACGCCGTCCCGCGTACGGACGATCTCGGGGTCGCCGTCGTCCGCGCAGCCCCGCAGGACGACGGCCGCGCCGAGCAGGACGGCCGCCCGCGCGGGAGACCCGGCGACGGCGGCCGACGCCTCGGCTACGTTCGCGAGTTCGAGCCCCCCGTGCACCTCGTGGGCGAGGGCGCCGGCCTGGGTGAACCAGTCACGAGCCTCGTCCGCTCGTCCCTCGGCGAGGGCGGTGCGGCCCAGCCCGATGAGGATCCGCACGGACTCGCCGACGCTGAACCAGTTCCCCGCGCACGCCTCCAGGGCGCTTTCGTAGTGCACGCGAGCGTGTGCCGTTTCCCCGCGGAGCCTGGCCGTGTCGCCGAGGCCGCGACGGGCGGCCGCGACCTTGTCCGCCGCACCTGCCGTACGGGCCAGGGAGGCGGCGCGTGTGTAGTGCGCGGCCGCCCCTTCGAGGTCCCCGAGATGCAGCAGGACGGTGGCCCGGCGCTGCAACAGGTCACCGGTCTCCTCCGACGCCGCCAGCGCCCGTACGTAGGTCAGGGCCTCGTCGATCAGCCCCAGGGCACGCCGGTGCTCGCCGCGCACGTCGGCCAGCAGGGCCAGCCATTCGAGGCAGTTGGCCAGGCCCCAGCGGCACCCGGTGGCCCGGAATCCGGTCAGCCCCCGGGCGAACGCCGCCCCGGCCGCCGCCGGCCGCCCGGCGAACAACTGCTGGAGGCCGTCGCCGAGCTCCAGCAGGGCCAGCCCCCAGGGGGCGTCGCCGACCTGGCGGCGCACCTGGTCACCGGTGATGCGGCGCGGCCCGTCCGCGATGGACCACATCACGAGGGCGAAGGGCAGTCGCAGCGGCCCGGCCAGGGTGCCGAACAGGACGGCGGCCCGGTCCAGGCGCTCCTGCGCGCCGGGATCCTCGCCGTCGCCGGAGACCGTGTTGATCAGGCACAGGACGTACTCCTCCGTCAGCCCCCGCGGAGGAGAGTCGCCGAGGGCCGCCAGCAGCGCGTGTGCGAGCGGCACCTGTTCGCCGTGCAGCCCGCGCAGACGCCAGAACCAGGACAGGGCGGCCATGAGGAGCAGCGCCCGCCGCGGGTCGGCGCCGACGAGATGACGCAGGGCGGCGTCCAGGTTTCCGAGCTCCGCGCTCAGCCGGTCCAGCCAGGGGAGTTGTCCGCCGCCCCGCAGACGCGGTTCCGCCTCTTCGGCCAGAGCGAGGAAGTACCCGGCGTGCGCGTCCCGCAGCCGGTCCTCCTCTCCGGCGCTCACCAGGTGCTCGGCGGCGAACGCGCGGATGGTCTCCAGCATCCGGTAGCGCCCGTCGACGGACTCCAGCAGCGACTTCTCCACCAAGGAGGCCAGCAGGTCCTCGGGATACGGCACGGCGCACACGGCCTCCACCGCCGCGAGGGTGGCGCCCCCGGAGAACACCGTCAGCCGCCGGGCCAGCTGCCGTTCCTCGTCGTCCAGCAGGTCCCAGCTCCACTCCACGACCGCCCGCAGCGTGCGATGCCGGGGCGCCTTGGTCCGGTCGCCCCGCGAGAGCACGCGGAAGCGGTCGCCGAGACGGTCGGCGAGTTCGTCGGGGGTGAGGGTGCGCAGCCGGGCGGCGGCCAGTTCGACGGCCAGCGGCAGCCCGTCGAGCGCGGCACAGATACCGGCGACGCGCGCGTGCCCCCCGAAACCGGGCCGCACGGCCGCCGCCCGGTCGAGGAACAGCCGCTCCGCGGCCTCCGGCGGCAGCGGCGGCACCGGGCACAGCACCTCACCCGTGATCCCCAGCGACTCCCGGCTGGTCGCGAGGATCCGCACGCCGGGGCACGCGCCGAGCAGCAGGGCGGCCACCCGGGCCACCTCCTCGACCAGGTGCTCGCAGTTGTCCAGCACCAGCAGCAGCTCACGGTCCTCCAGCGCCGCGAGGAGCCGCAGCGTGGTGTCGCTCGCGGGCGTACGGAATCCCTCGCGGATGCCGAGTGCGGTGAGGACGGCGTACGGGATCCGGGAGCCGTCGGTGAGGTCGGTCAGCTCGACGACACACACGTCCGCGTACGTGCCGGTGCTCGCCGCCTCGATCGCGAGGCGGGTCTTTCCGGCTCCGCCCGGTCCGGTGAGCGTCACCAGGCGGTCCTCCGCGAGGAGAGTTCGGACCCGCCGGAGTTCCGCGTCACGGCCGACGAACCGGGTGAGCTGGGCCGGCACGCGCCGCCGAGCCGGCTCCGCGCCCTGGAGCAGCTCCAGGTGGAGCGCGGACAATTCGGGCGAGGGGTCGGTGCCGAGCTCGTCGGCGAGGGTGCGCCGGGCCTCCTCGTACACCGTGAGCGCCTCGGCGGGCCGCCCGCCGGCGTGCAGGGCCCGCATCAGCTGTCCGTAGAGCCGCTCGCTCAGGGGATGTGACGTGATCCTCTCGCGCAGCTCGGGTACGAGCTCCGGTCCGCCGCCGAGCGCGAGGTCGGCGTCGACGCGGTCCAGGAACGCGGTGAGCCGCAGTTCGTCGAGCCGGGCGACCTGGGCGTGCGCGTCGGGGAGATCGGTGAGGGCGGGGCCCCGCCACAGGGTCAGCGCCTCCCGGAGCAGGTCTGCCGCGGCCCTGTGATCGCCGGCCGTGAGGGCGGTGCGCCCCTCGCGGGCCAGGCGTTCGAAGCGGTGGGCGTCCACGGAGTCGGGGGAGACGTCGATGCGGTAGCCCGTCGGGGTGGCCTGGATCTCCGGAGGGGTGCCGAGCCGCTTGCGCAGCCGGGAGATCTGGGACTGGAGGGCGTTGGCGGCCCCGGCCGGCGGCTCGGCACCGTACAGGCCGTCGGTCAGGCGCTGTGTGGCGACCGTCCGCCCCGCGTGGAGGAGGAGCAGGGTCAGCAGGGCACGGGGCCGCGGCCCGCCGGGGTCCAGCGGGCCGCCGTCCTCGGTGCGGATGTCGAGGGGGCCCAGGATGCCGAAGCGCATTGGGCAGATTCTGGCAGTCGGCGGAACGCCCCTGCCACAGGGAGAGCCGCGGCGGATGAAGGCGGCGTACGAGGGGTATGAGGGCGGCGTACGAGGGCGAGGGCGGCGTACGAGGGCAGCAAAAAACCCGCCCACCGTGAGGTGGACGGGTTCAGAGCAAACGAACCAGCAGTGGCCGCGCGCTAGCGGTTGTCAGCGCGTGACCTTGCCGGCCTTGATGCACGAGGTGCAAGCGTTCACGCGCTTCGGCGTCCCGCCCACCACGGTACGGACGCGCTGGATGTTGGGGTTCCAGCGACGCGGTGTACGGCGGTGCGAGTGCGAGATGTTGTTGCCGAAGCCCGGCCCCTTGCCGCAGACGTCGCAGTTGGCAGCCACGGGTCACTCCAAAGACTTCAGATGCACTTACGGTTGATCCCGGCATGCCGAGAATCAAGATCTAGGATCTGAGTGGCGGTGCCAGGGGGATGGCCCGATCGGATCGGGCAACTGGAGCAGCATACAACGACTGCGTCCGGAGAACGAAACTACCATGTCCGGCCGGGCTGCCACTCCGCCCGCCTCAGGTCCCCCTACCGGCAGTAACCCTTTCTGGGTCTACGCTGCGTCCCACGTCCGGCAGCTCAAGGAGGCGCAGGTGCCGCAGGTACCGCAGACATTCGATGCTCTCGCGGTGCGCACCTGGTGCGGGCTCGCGCTGGAGGCCCTGGGCCGCGCGCGCGAGGAGATCGACGCGATCAATGTCTATCCGGTCGCCGACGGGGACACCGGGACGAATCTGTATCTGACGGTGGAGTCCGCGGCGGCGGCGGTCGAGGCGGTGTTCGCGGGGTACGAGGCGGTGGGCCGGGACGGTACGTCCGTGACGGCGGCCGGACGGCCCTCTCTCGCCGATGCCGCGCGGGCGATGGCGCACGGAGCGCTGATCGGCGCCCGGGGCAACTCCGGAACCATCCTCGCGCAGCTGCTGCGCGGCATGGCGCAGGTCCTCGCCGCCGACAGCGAGACCGCTCACACCGACGGCCGGGGCATGCGCCTCGCCCTGCGGAACGCCGCCGACTCCGCGCGCAAGGCCGTCGCGCACCCCGTCGAGGGCACGGTCCTCACCGTCGCCTCGGCCGCCGCCGACGCGGGCTCCGGCGCCGAGGGGGACTGCGGCACGGTCGCGCGCGTGGCCTACGAGGGAGCGTGTGCTGCGCTCACCGCGACCACCGGCCAGCTCGCCGTCCTGGAGAGCGCCGGTGTGGTCGACGCGGGCGGGCGGGGACTGGTGGTGGTGCTCGCGGCGCTGGTGGAGACGTTCACGGGGGAGGCGCCCAGGACCCACGGTCGCCGGCAGGAGACCGTTCCCGGGGGCACGGGAGCGGTCGGCACGGCGGGCGCCCCTGGGGCCGGAACCGTCGACATCCGCGACGCTCTCACCGGAGTCACCGGAGTCACCGGAGTCACCGGAGTCACCGGAGTCACCGGAGTCACCGGAGTCACCGAGGCGGCAGCGGGTGGGAGTCCCGGTCCGTGGGTGCACGGGGCCGACGGGCGGGATGCGGCGACGGACGACGGGGCGGACGCCTGCGTGGACGGGGCGGCGGAGGACGGCCATCCCGCCTTCGAGGTGATCTACCTCCTGGAGGCCGAGGACGCTGCCGTGGACCGGCTGCGGGAGCGGCTCGACGGACTCGGCGACTCCCTCGTCGTGGTCGGCGGCGACGGACTGTGGAACGTCCATGTCCACGTGGACGACGCGGGCGCAGCCGTCGAGGCGGGGGTCGAGGCGGGACGGCCGTACCGCATCCGGATCACCCACTTCGGGCTCGGTGACGTCCACACCGGAGCCGGGGCCGGGCGTCCGCCCCGGGAGCGGGCGCAGCGCGCCGTCGTGGCCGTCGTGCCCGGCGAGGGCCTGGCCGGGCTGTACACGGAGGCCGGGGCGACCACCGTGCTGGCGCGGCCGGGGGAGCCGCCCGCCAGCGGGGAACTCGTGGAGGCCGTACGGCGTGCCCACGCGCGTGAGGTGGTGCTGCTGCCCAACGACGCCGACCTGCGGCACACCGCGGCGGCGGCCGCCGAACAGGCCCGCGCCGAGGGCGTCCGGGTCGCGCTGATCCCGACCCGCTCCGCCGTGCAGGGCATCGCGGCGCTGGCCGTGCACGAGCCGGAGCGCCGCTTCGACGAGGACGTCGTCGCGATGACCTCGGCGGCGGGCGCCACGCGTTATGCCGAGGTCGCCGTCGCCGAGCGGCAGTCCTGGACCATGGCCGGCATCTGCCAGGCCGGGGACGTCCTCGGCCTCATCGACGGGGATGTCGCCGTCATCGGCGCCGACCTGACCGCCACGGCCGAGACCGTCCTCGACCGCATGCTCGCCGCCGGTGGCGAGATGGTCACGCTCGTCCTCGGCGACGAGGCGCCCGACACCATCGCCGCGCATCTCGAATCCCGGGTACGGGAGTCGTACCTCGCGGTGGACACCGTGGTGTACCGGGGCGGGCGCCAGGGCGCGCTGCTGCTGATCGGGGTCGAGTAGCGGCTGCGGGACGCCGCCCGGCGGCCGGTGACCGGAGCCGGTCTCCGGCGTGCCGACCACGACACGTCGAGCGGCCTGATCAGACGCTCGCGGGAGCCGGGGTCCCGTGGGGGACCTCCTTGGTCCCGGCGGTCCGGTGGGCGCGTTCGACGGCCTGCCCCCAGTAGGTTCCGGCGACCATGAGCGCGGCACCGAGAGCGGTGAGGACCGTGAGGTGTTCGCCGCCCAGGCCGATGCCGACGGCGACGGCCCAGACCGGTTCGGTGCCCAGCAGCAGACTGGCCCGGCTGGCGGAACCGCGCTGCACCGCCCAGGTCTGGGCGAGGAAGGCGAACACGCTGCAGAACAGGGCGAGATAGAGAAGCTGCGACCAGCCCGCCGCGTCGATCCCGCCCAGTGTCGGCAGGATGCCGGCGACGGGCACCGTGAACAGGACGGTCCCGACGACCGTCTGCACCGTCGTGACGTGCAAGGGCCGTACGGAACGACGGGCGGTGAGCCGTCCCACGAGGGCGACGTGGGCCGCGCGGACCAGCGCGGCGGCGAGCATCAGCAGGTCACCGATCCGGGGCGAGTGGAAGCCGCTGCCGGACATCAGGAGTCCGACGGCCAGGAGACACAGGCCGGTGGCGGCGAAGTAGCGCGGAGGCAGCCCCCTCCCACCGGCCGTGCGGTCCAGCAGCGGGGTGATGACGACGGTGAGGCTGATGATCAGGCCCGCGTTCGCCGCGCTGGTGTGCGCGACACCGTACGTCTCCAGCACCAGGACGGCTGCCTGCGTGACGCCCAGCACCGCCCCCACGCCGAGCTCGTCGCGCGTGAAGCGCCGGGTTCGGTGACGGGCGGCGACGAGGGCGAGGCAGGCGACGGCCGAGATGCCGTACCGCGCGAACAGGACGAGCAGGACGGGGAGCGCCGAAGTGGCGGTCTTCGCGGCCAGATAGCTGGAACCCCAGACGGCGGCGACAAGGAGGAGCACTGCGTCAGTGCTGCGGACTCGGGACACGCCCCACACGCTTCCCCACATCGACGGTGAAGCCCAGAGCGAAGTTCTTCAACAGCTTTTAAGCATCACTACAATGACCGGGTGAACGAGCGGCAGCTGCGGATCTTGCGGGAACTCGGTGAGCTGGGGAGTGTCACCGCCGTGGCGGAGGCGCTGCTGATGACACCCTCGGCGATCTCGCAGCAACTCCGGCTGCTGCAGCGCTCGATCCCCGTCCCGCTCACCGAACGCGACGGACGGCGGCTGGCGCTGACCGACGCCGGGCGGGCGCTGGCCGGTGTGGCGATCGAGGTGGAGACCGCCCTCGCCCGCGCACGGCACACCGTCGACGAGTTCGTCGACGAGCCGGCCGGAGACGTGTCGGTGGCGGCCTTCCACAGCGCGGCCTCCACGTTCTTCCCGGTCCTGCTGCGCGGCCGGGCCGCCGGGGACCCGCGGCTCCTGCTCGCCGACGAGGACGTCGCGCAGGACCACTTCCCCCGGCTGACGCGGGACTACGACCTCGTCCTCGCCCATCACCTCGCGCAGGCGGCGCCCTGGCCGCGCACCGTCACCGCCACCACGCTGCTGCGCGAACCGCTCGACGTCGCCATGCCCGCCGACCACCCGTTGGCCCGGCACGAGCGCCTGACCCCGAGTGATGTCGCGGACCGGCCCTGGATCACCGTGCACGACGGCTTCCCGCTGATGGCCACCATCGACGCCATCGCGACCGCCGCGAACCGGCGGCTCGACATCGTCCACCGCATCAACGAATTCGCGGTCGTCGCGGAGACGGTCGCCGCGGGAGGCGGGCTCGCCCTGATGCCCCGCTGGACCACGCGCCCGCATCCCGCCCTGGTCCTCAGACCGCTCGGCGGGGTCCACGCCGTACGGCGCATCGACGTGCTCCACCGCCCCGAACGCGTGGCACGGAAGGCCGTACGGACGGTGCTCGACGAACTGCGCCGCGCCGCCGAGGAGATCCGCGGCGGCGACGAGGAAGCCGCCCCCGCCGGGACGTCCGCCACCGGTCCTCCGTAGACCTGGCCCCGAGGCCCATGACCCCGAAACAGCGGACACCGGCGACAGCGCCGCCGACGTGGCCTTCGGCCCGGCCGGGATGTCCGCCGCCGGTGGGCGGTGAGGCCTGGGACCGGGGTCCGTGGCTGTGGGAACGCGCGGAGGTGGTCGGCAGGGGTGGCTCTGCGGGTTCGTGGATTTCGGCCCGGCCGGGATGTCCGCCGCCGGTGGGCGGTGAGGCTTGGGCCCGGGGTCCGTGATCCTGGGACCGGGGTCCGTGATCCTGGGACAGCGCGGACGTGGTCAACAGGGGTGGCGATGTGGATTCCGGCGCCGTCGGGACCTTCGCGCCGTGCACTCCGATGGCGGGGGCGCGGAGACCCCGCGCCCCCGCACTGCTCAGGCCTTGCCGGCCCTCACCATGAGGTCCAGCATCCGCTCGGCCTCGGCCCGCCGCGCCTCCGCGGCCTCCCCGTGGAGCCGTGCGCACGCGGCGAGGACCGCTCGTGCGCGCGTCGCCGCGGCCTCGTGCCGTCCCAGGTCGGCCTCCAGCCAGCCGGCCGCCAGCTCGGCACCCGTGCGGGCGTCGAGCAGGGCGTCCCCGAGGGAGTCGAACACGGGGATCGCCCGGGTGACGTGCCCGAGGGCCTCCTCGAACGCGTCCCGCGCGGCGGCCTCCTCCGCGTCGTCCGGCACGGAGCGGGCCACCAGATCCCCGAACTGGCGGTGGGTGTGCCCGAGTTCGGCGACGATACGGCGACGCGTGTCCTCGCCCTCGTCCCCGGTCTCGGCCCCGGCCTCGCGCCCGTGTCCGTGCTCGTCCCTGGTCCCCGGCCCGGCGTGCTCGTCCCTGGTCCCCGGTCCGGCTCCGGTCCCGTCCGCGTCCCCGTCGGCGGGCGAGTCGTCCGGTGAGCCCGCGGCGGACGCCCGGGCCTCCACCGCCGACTCGCACTCCAGGACCGCCGCTCCCATCAGCTCCCGCGCCCCGTCGAGACCCTCGTCCAGCCGGGCCGCGGCCCACGCGCGTGCCCGGAGCGCCCGGACCAGGCCGTGGACGTTGCCCAGCTCGCGCCAGAGATCGCCCGCACGGGCGTACGCCTGATCCGCCTGGGCGGTCAGGCCGGCGTGCCCGAGGGCCTCGGCCGCGAGGTGCGCCAGCATCGCGTGGTCGCGCTGCTCGGGCCAGTGTCGGGCGATGTCCGCGGCGCGCAGCCAGTGCTCGGCCGCCTCGCGGTGTTCGCCGAGCTCGGTGAGGCAGTCGCCGAGCCACCAGCGCGTCTGCACGATCGCGCCGTCGCCGTGCATCTCGCCGGTCAGGTCGGGCAGCGCCGACTCCAGGATCTCGGCGGCCTCCGCCCACCGCCCCTGGCGGAGCAGGAAACCACCGAGCTGGTGACGGGCCCAGGCCCCGAGCGTGGCGGCCTCGCCCGCTTCGTCGGCCCAGTGCGCGGACTCCAGGGCGTGTTCCGAGGCGGGGCCGAACTGCCCGGTGGAGGCGAGGATCTCGGCGAGCCGGAGATGCAACTGGGCATGGCCGGTCGGCTCCAGGTAGGAACCTCCGTGCTCCAGCGCGGCCCGCGCCGACCGCTCCGCCGCCTCCATGTCGCCGAGGTGCGTCGCGATCCCGGCGAGCCGGGAGTCGTACTCGACGGCGAACCACGGCAGCCCCGCCGCCACGAACCCCTCGACGGCGCGCGAGAGCAGTTCGGCGGCCGCCTCGGCGTCGTCGGCGCGCGCCGCGAGCTCGCCGAGCATCGCGTACGCCTCGGCGGCCCGCGAGGCCAGTGCCACGTCGTCCCCGGCATGCGGCTCCGCGAGGGCCAGCAGCTCCCGCGCGGCCTCCTCCGCGGCGACCATGACGTCGCCCTCCGAGTCGGTGCCGGTGCCCGAGAGGGGCTCGCCCTCCGCGCCGGCCTCCAGCTCGTCCACCCGGTGCATCAGCGTCCGCGCCCGTCCCACCAGGACGGACGCCGTCTGCGACACCTCCGTCCCGCCCTCCGCGAAGAGGACCAGCACCCGCTCGCGCAGCTCCGCGACGGTGTCCAGGGCGCCCGCGGCCCCTCCGGACAGCGCCTGGACGTACGCGGCGCGGGCGCGGGCCGCCAGCGCCTCGCCGGGGTCGCCCGCCTCGGCGTACAGCTCGGCGGCCCGGTGGAACAGGTCGACGCCCCGCGGCCCGCGGCCCATCGCCGCGTGATCGGCGATCTCCGCGCGGTCGCGGACGTCCAGCTCGTGGCCCTCGGACGCGCGCGAGACCGCCGCCCACGCCTCCACCGCGTCCGGGCTCCGGCGCGCCGAGAGCCGCCGGGCCTCGACAAGCAGCTCGGACAGGCCGGGGCCGGCGGCCCCGGCCGCCTCGGCGCCCGCCTGCGGCAGGGGAGCGGCGGCCGTCGACGGTGCGTGACGCGCGGTGCCGTGCGGGCGCGCTGAGCGCACACCCAGGGGCAGCCGGTCGACGAGCGGCGCCTGATCCATGCGAGCGAGGGCGCGTTCGCTGACGTACGACGTGCCGTTGCGGGCGTCGAACCGCTCGGCCAGCGCGAGCGCCTCCCCACGCGCGTGCACGGCGAGTTCCCCCGCGGTCCACACGCGACCGGTGGGCCCGGGAACCGTCTGCCCGCCGAGCCCGAGGGCGGTCAGGCGGGCCGTCGTGAGCGCCACGACCGCCATGAAGTCCAGCTTGCTGCGCGGGTCCCCGGAGTCCGTGAAGTAGGCCGGGCGCTCCGCGAGCAGTTCCAGGGCGCGTGCCTCGTTGCCGGTGAGGGCGCAGAACTCCACATGGTCCGCGTACGCGCCGCGCATGCTCTCCATGGCGCGCACCAGCCGGAAACCCCGCAGATGGTGGGCGCGCGCCTCGTCGGCACGCCCCAGACGCAGCAGCGGCAGCAGGGAGGACGCGAGGACGGTGTGCGGCTCATGGGCGCACGTGTACTCGCCCTCCAGGACCGGCGCCCACAGCTCCAGTGCCTCCGGGTCCGCGCCGCGCACCGCCCGCCACCACCCCTGCCCGTGCAGCTCGCACGCGTGGCAGTCGGCCATGGAGTCGCGGTCCGCGGCCAGCCAGGCGGTGTACGCCCGCTCGGCGCGCTCCACGTCGCCCAGGTGGGTGGCGACGCTGAACTCGGCGCTGCGCACGGCCCGTTCGGAGTGGCCGGCGAGGCGGTAGCGGTGCTCCATCTCGCCGAGCCACTTCTCTATGGAGGCGAGCGGAACGTGCGGCTGGTCGAGCATGCCCGCCGACATCCACTTGAAGACCCAGTGCAGGGAGTGGATCTCGAACTCGTCGAAGTCCTGGGGCCGCTCGTCCCACATGCGCAGCAGCCGCGCGAAGGGGACGAACATCTTCCCCTTCTCGGAGCTGTAGTTGTAGACCTTCAACTGGTGCCCGAGCGCCTCGATGACGGCGAGCGGGATGTTCAGCTTCTCCGCCTCCACGAGCAGCTGCTCCGCGCGCGCGTTGCGGCCCGGCCCCTCCGGCTGCCCGTAGTTGTCCGCCATCGCCCGGCGCAGCGTGTCGAAGTCCATGGCCGGGTTCATCGGCGGTCGTCCCTTCCGGGGTCGGGGTGGGTGGCCCACTCCAGGAGGCCGATGAAGGCGCGGTTGAGGAGCGCCGAGTCCGCGGGCCGTAGCGGGCGCTGGGCCATCAGCAGGGCCTGTCCGTACAACGACTCGGTGGCGGTGCCGATCAGGTCCGGATCACTGAGCGAACTGATCCTGCGGATCAGCGGGTTGAGATGGTTGAGGACCAGCCGCGCGCGCGGGGTGCTGCCGCGCAGCGAGCCGAGAATGCCCGCCCACAGGTCGTCCGCCTGTTCCTCGGCCTCAGCGCGCGCCTGCTCGTGGCGGGCCGCCCGGTCGTCCAGATGCAGGGCGGGCACCGACAAGGGGTGGAAGGCGCGCAGGACCACATCGCAGTTCAGCGGGTCGAGCCGGGCCCGCGCGGCCCCCAGGAAGGCCGACAGGGCCAGCTCCTCGGTCGGGTCCACGGTGTCCAGGTGAGCCGTCACGGTGTCCGCGTCCAGCTCCGAGACGACCGTCCCCGGGCGCACGGCCGGCAACGCCTCGATCAGCTCGCTGTCGTACGTGTAGCCGCCGTTGACGACCCCGACGCCCTGCGCGGAGGCGATCGGCGCGACCTGCCGGTACTCCTCCACGGTCCGCGTGAAGTGCACCACCGGGTGCCGCTGCGCGAACTCCTCCAGGGACAGCCGTCCGTCGGTCGTCTCGAAGGGCAGCCACGGCAGCATCGTGCGCAGCATCTCCGCGTCGTGCCGCGCCAGCGACTTCACGCCCAGGTGGTGCACCGACAGGAACGCGCCCAGCCGCTCCGGATCGCCCGCCGCGAGCCCCGTCAGCCACGATCGGATGCGCTCGCCCAGTGCCTCCCGTACGGCGGCGAGGGTCTCGTCCTCGTACAGCGACTCGCGCGACGCGGTGGGCCGCAGACTGTCCGTGTCGAGGACGCAGCGTACGAAGAACGCCCAGTCGGGCAGCAGCTGTTCGGCCCGCTCGGTGAGCAGCATGCCCTTCAGGTGCACCCGATGGCTCGCGCGCTGGGCGGGACTGACCGCCGACGGCAGGACGTAGGCCACGCCCCGGACACCGGCGAGCGGCACGTCCAGGTCGATCGAGTCCAGCGGAGTGAAGCCGAACAGGTCGTGGCAGTGCCGGGCCAGGGCGACCCTTCGGCCGGTGGGACTCGGATAGGGCCGGTCCCAGGGCGCGGGAAGGTCCGCGATCGGCTCGTCGCCGACCCGCACGTCGTACGGCAGCAGCGCGCCGAAGTCGCGCGCCAGCGACCGGACCCGCTCCTCGCTCAGCCACTCGGCGGCCCCGGCGCGCGCCACCAGGTGCACGGTGGTGCCCGGTTCGGTGCGCGCCTCGTGCGGCAGCGTGCGCACGGTGTACGAGCCGTCGTCGGCCGCCGTCCACTCGACGGGCGCCGCGTCGGGCGTCCGCGCGCTGCGGCTGACCACCCGGATGCGCTCGGCGACGACGAAACAGGCCAGCAACCCGATGCCGAACTGGCCGAGGAAGTCCGAACGCGCCGACTCCAGGCCGTCGTTCCGCTTGGAACTGCGGCCGATGGTGGCCAGCAGGCTGTGCACGTCGGACTCGGTGAGCCCGACGCCGGAGTCCTCCACGCGCAGGGCGCCGCCCTCGGCGTACAGGCGCACCGTGGCAGGGGCGTCCGGCTGCTCGGCGCGCCGCGCGGTGATCGCGTCGACGGCGTTCTGCAGCAGTTCGCGCAGATAGACCTTGGGGCTGGAGTAGAGGTGATGGGAGAGCAGGTCCACCAGACCGCGCAGGTCGACCTGGAACGTATGGGGTGACGGGGATGCCTGGGACGGCTGTGAGGTCTGGGAGTCCATCGTCGCTGCGCCGGTCGGTGGGGGGACGGGCCACGGCGCGGGGTCGGGCGGTCCCGGGGGACGGTGACCGCGAAGAGGGCCGGAGCGCGTCATCCTAGGCCCGGAACGAGCCGTCTGACCAGCGGATTTCCAGGACGTATACGGCAATGTCAGTGACGTGGTGTGCAATGGATCTCGTGCCCGTGCTCGAAGAACCACTGAAGAAGGCGCTCGGTCCCGCCACCGCGAAGGTGATGGCCGAGCACCTCGGCCTGCACACCGTCGGCGACCTGCTGCACCACTACCCCCGCAGATACGAGGAGCGCGGGCAGCTCACCCACCTCGCCGACCTGCCGATGGACGAGCATGTGACGGTGGTGGCCCGGGTCGCCGACGCGCGCCTGCACACCTTCGCCTCCTCCAAGGCTCCCCGCGGCAAGGGCCAGCGCCTCGAAGTCACCATCACGGACGGCAGCGGCCGCCTCCAGCTGGTCTTCTTCGGGCATGGCGTGCACAAGCCCCACAAGGACCTGCTGCCCGGCACCCGCGCGATGTTCTCCGGCAAGGTCTCCGTCTTCAACCGCCGCCTCCAGCTGGCGCACCCCGCGTACGAACTGCTGAGCGGCGAGGGCGACGAAGCCGTGGAGAGCGTCGACAGCTGGGCGGGCGCCCTCATCCCGATCTACCCGGCCACCGCCAAGCTGGAGTCCTGGAAGATCGCCAAGTCCGTGCAGACGGTGCTGCCGAACGCCCAGGAGGCGGTCGACCCCCTCCCGGACTCGCTGCGGGACGGCCGTGGCCTGGTCGCGCTCCCCGAGGCTCTCCTCAAGATCCACCGTCCGCACACCAAGGCGGACATCCACGACGCCCGCGCCCGCCTCAAGTGGGACGAGGCCTTCGTCCTCCAGGTAGCCCTGGCCCGCCGCCGCCACGCCGACGCCCAGCTCCCCGCCGTCGCCCGCGTCCCCCGCCCCGACGGCCTGCTGACCGCCTTCGACGCCAAGCTCCCCTTCACCCTCACCGATGGCCAGCGGAAGGTATCCAAGGAGATCTTCGACGGCCTCGCCACCGAGCACCCGATGCACCGGCTGCTGCAGGGGGAAGTGGGTTCGGGCAAGGCTCAGCCCCTTGACTCGACGGTGCTGACACCCACGGGTTTCCGGCGGATGGGGGACCTAGGGGTGGGCGACGAGGTTGTCGTGCCCGATGGCGAGATCGCACTGATCGACGGGGTCTTCCCCCAGGGAGAGCGTGATGTCTGGCGCATGGTTCTCTCCGACGGAAGTCACGTGGAGTGCGACGACGAGCATCTCTGGATCGTCGGCACGAGTCGCGCGTGGCATCGCGGCCAGGCGCCCAAGACGATGACCACCAGGGAGATCCGTCTCGACACGTTCAAGGCGAACGGATCGTCGAAGTGGTACATCCCTTCCGCAGCTCCGGTCGACCTCGGACCGGACATCGAGTTGCCGCTCGATCCCTACCTCTTCGGGCTGCTGTTGGGTGACGGTTCATTCCGGCACGAGCTGCGCCTTTCGACGATCGACGACGAGATCCGTGACGCTGCGGCGAGTGCTGTCGCACCAGACTGCCGGCTGGTTCCGGTGTCGGGATCACGTCGCGACTACACGATCCAATTGAAGCAGCGCTCCGGCGGTGTCCGGAACCCAGTCATCCAGGCGCTGCGGAACCTGGACCTGTGGGGCAAGACGTCGCACGGCAAGTTCATCCCGAAGGAGTTCAAGAACACGTCCGTCAAGAACCGTCTCGCCCTCCTCCAGGGGCTGCTGGACACCGACGGCACGGTTCAGAAGGACGGGCTGAGTATTTCCCTCTGCTCTGCCTCCCTCAGGCTCGCAGAGGACGTCGCGTGGCTTGCGCGCTCACTGGGCGGCCGCGCTCGGGTGTTGCCCAAGAAGGCCGCCTTCAACGTCTCGGTGGCGCTCCCTGCCGAATACGCGCCCTTCAAACTGTCCCGCAAGGCCGATCGGGTCCGCCCTCGCCCGAAATACAGCACATTCCGACGAGGCATTCGGGCTGTGGAGTACGTGGGCCGCAAACCGGTCCAGTGCATCAGCGTGGCTCACCCGAGCCACGCCTACGTCACCGACAACTTCACTGTCACCCACAACACGATGGTCGCCCTGCGCGCCATGCTCGCCGTGGTCGACGCAGGCGGGCAGGCCGCGATGCTCGCGCCCACCGAAGTGCTCGCCCAGCAGCACCACCGGTCGGTCACCGAGATGATGGGCGAGCTGGCCGAGGGCGGCATGCTCGGCGGGGCCGAACACTCGACGAAGGTCGTGCTGCTCACCGGCTCCATGGGGGCGGCGGGCCGCCGGCAGGCGCTGCTCGACCTGGTCACCGGCGAGGCCGGGATCGTGATCGGCACGCACGCGCTGATCGAGGACAAGGTGCAGTTCCACGACCTGGGCCTGGTCGTGGTCGACGAGCAGCACCGCTTCGGTGTCGAGCAGCGCGACGCCCTGCGCGGCAAGGGCAAGCAGCCCCCGCACCTCCTGGTGATGACCGCCACGCCCATCCCGCGCACGGTCGCGATGACGGTCTTCGGCGACCTGGAGACCTCCGTGCTCGACCAGCTCCCCGCCGGGCGCTCCCCGATCGCCAGCCATGTCGTCCCGGCCGCCGACAAACCGCACTTCCTCACGCGCGCGTGGGAGCGCGTGCGTGAGGAAGTGGAGAACGGCCATCAGGCGTACGTGGTCTGCCCCCGCATCGGTGACGAGGACGACGACCCGAAGAAGGGCGGCAAGAAGAAGTCCCCCGAGGACGAGGCCGAGAAGCGTCCACCGCTGGCCGTCCTCGATGTCGCCGCCCAGCTCGCCAAGGGCCCCCTGCAGGGGCTCAAGATCGAAGTCCTGCACGGCCGTATGCATCCCGACGACAAGGACGCCGTCATGCGCCGCTTCGCCGCGAGCGAGACGCACGTCCTGGTCGCGACGACCGTGATCGAGGTCGGGGTGAACGTCCCGAACGCCACCGCCATGGTGATCATGGACGCCGACCGGTTCGGCGTCTCCCAGCTCCACCAGCTGCGCGGCCGCGTCGGACGCGGCTCCGCCGCCGGGCTCTGCCTCCTGGTCTCCGAGATGCCCGAGGCGAGCCCGGCCCGCCAGCGGCTGAACGCGGTGGCCTCCACCCTGGACGGCTTCGAGCTCTCCCGCATCGACCTCGAACAGCGCCGCGAGGGCGACGTCCTCGGCCAGGCCCAGTCCGGCGTCCGCTCCTCCCTGCGCATGCTCGCCGTCATCGACGACGAGGAGATCATCGCGGAGGCCCGCGAGGAGGCCACCGCGGTCGTCGCCGCGGACCCGGACCTCCAGGGTCTCCCCGGTCTGCGCACCGCCCTGGACGCCCTCCTGGACGAGGAACGCGAGCAGTACCTGGACAAGGGCTGAGCGGCGGAGCCCGGCCGGCGGCTGAGAGACTGGGAGGAACCGACACACCCCCAGCGCAAAGGACCCTCATGACCCGCGTGATCGCCGGCCGCGCCGGCGGACGCCGTCTGGCCGTCCCACCGGGCACCGGCACCCGCCCCACCTCCGACCGGGCGCGCGAGGGCCTCTTCTCCACCTGGCAGTCCCTGCTCGGCGGCCCGCTGGAGGGCGAGCGCGTGCTCGACCTCTACGCCGGCTCGGGCGCCGTCGGTCTGGAGGCGCTCAGCCGCGGCGCCGGACACACCCTGCTCGTCGAGGCGGACGCCCGCGCGGCCAAGGTCATCCGCGACAACGTGAAGTCGCTCGGTCTGCCGGGCGCCGAGGTCAGATCGGGCAAAGCGGAGCAGATCGTCCGGACGGCGGCGCCCCAGGCCCCGTACGACCTGGTCTTCCTGGACCCTCCGTACGCGGTCTCGGACGACGATCTTCGCGAGATTCTGCTCACACTCCGGACCGGGGGCTGGCTCGCGGACGATGCGCTCGTCACCGTGGAGCGCAGCACCAGGGGCGGCGAATTCGGATGGCCGGACGGTTTCGAGGCCGTCAGGGCCCGTCGTTACGGCGAGGGCACGTTTTGGTACGGTCGCGCCGCCTCTACGTGCGAAGACGCACGATGACCGGACCGGAGAGCGAGGGACCACTGTTGCGCCGCGCCGTCTGTCCGGGGTCATTCGACCCCATCACCAATGGACATCTCGACATCATCGCCCGGGCCTCCCGGCTGTACGACGTGGTGCACGTCGTGGTGATGATCAATCAGTCGAAGAAGGGCCTGTTCACGGTCGACGAGCGGATCGAGCTGATCCGCGAGGTCACGGCCGAGTTCGGCAATGTCCAGGTCGAGGCCTACCACGGCCTCCTCGTCGACTACTGCAAGCAGCGGGACATCCCGGCCATCGTCAAGGGCCTGCGCGCGGTCAGCGACTTCGACTACGAACTCCAGATGGCCCAGATGAACAACGGCCTCTCGGGCGTCGAGACCCTGTTCATCCCGACCAGCCCCACCTACAGCTTCCTCTCCTCCTCCCTGGTGAAGGAAGTCGCGAACTGGGGCGGCGACATCTCCCACCTGGTGCCGCCGGTGGTGCTGGAGTCGCTCAAGGAGCGGCTGGGCCAGGACTGATCTCCTGACAGCCCGTCACCCGGTGTCGGGCGGGGCAGGAGTGGTCGTACAGTCGACCCGTCCGTCTCCATCACAGCTGTAGAGAGTGGCGAGCACACGGTGGACGTGCAGAAGAAGCTCGACGAGATCGTCGCTACGGTCGGCGGTGCCCGTTCCATGCCCATGTCGGCCTCGTGCGTGGTCAACCGCGCCGAGCTGCTCTCGATGCTGGAAGAGGTGCGCCAGGCGCTGCCCGGATCCCTCGCCCAGGCGCAGGAGCTGATCGGTGGCCGCGAGCAGATGGTCGAGCAGGCCCGTCAGGAGGCCGAGCGGATCATCGAGACCGCGCACGCCGAGCGCGGCTCCCTGATCTCCGACACCGAGGTCGCCCGCCGCTCGCAGAACGAGGCGGACCGCATCCTCGCCGAGTCCCGCAAGGAGGCCGAGGAGATCCGCGCGGAGGCCGACGACTACGTCGACTCGAAGCTCGCCAACTTCGAGGTCGTCCTCACCAAGACCCTCGGCTCCGTCGGCCGCGGCCGCGAGAAGCTCCTCGGCACCGGCCCGGGCGTCGACGAGCAGGGGTACGAGGACGAGGACGCTCCCGAGCGCAGCCACGACCCGGAGACCCTGCGCCGCAACGCCGACGACTACGTCGACGTCAAGCTCGGCGCCTTCGAGGCGGTGCTCGCCAAGACCCTGGAGGCCGTCGGCCGCGGCCGGCAGAAGCTGCACGGCCGGATCGCCAGCGACGACCTCGGCGACCTGAGCGCGTTCGGGGACGACGGAACGCCCGGCATGCACACCAGCGACTCCGACTACCTGGCCGGTCTCGCGGAGCTCGCCGAAGCCCCGGAGCAGCCCGCCCAGACCTCGGAGGCGGCCCCTCAGCCGTCCTACGGACAGCAGCAGGAGGCGTACGCCTACCAGCAGCAGGCCGATCCGTACGGCTACCAGCAGCAGTACGCCCAGCAGCAGGCCGATCCGTACGGCTACCAGCAGGCCGACCCGTACGCCGCCTATCAGCAGCAGGGCTACGACCAGCAGCCGGCGTACGACCAGAACCAGCAGCAGGCCTACGCCCAGCAGCAGGACCAGACCATGGACCAGCAGGGGCAGTCCCTCGACGAGACCAGCCTCTTCGACACGAGCATGATCAGCGCGGAGCAGCTGAGGGCGTACGAGCAGGGGCGCGGCGGCCACTGACCGCGGGGTCAGGAGGGGCGCGCATCCGCGGGCGGGACCGGGGCGCGCACCGGATTGGGCCGTGAGCGAAAGGTCCAGTATCCTGGCTCTTCGGTCGCGTGTACGTCCGCGATCAGCGCTGCCCGAGGGAGACCGAGGGCGGCGTCCCTCAAGTTCGAAGATCGAAAGCAGGAATGGCCCTGAACGCCCGCCTCGACCACCGCAATCCTCTCGTGTTCGACACACACGAGCTGGGGCGGCGTCCTGGCGCGCTCCAGCGCCTGACCCGCACGATCGACGCTCCGAGGGATCTCGGTATCCAGGGTGTCATCGGAGTGCCGGAAGGCGCCCCGGTGGAGCTCGAACTCCGCCTGGAGTCGGTCATGGAAGGGGTGCTTGTCACAGGCACCGCCCGTGCATCGGCCAAGGGGGAGTGCGTAAGGTGTCTGGAGCCGCTCGAGCAGGTGCTCGAAGCGGATTTCCAGGAGATGTTCTCGTACCCTGACGCCGACGACCGGGGCCGCCCCAAGGCGGAGCCGGTCGACGACGCCGAGGAAGACGAGGACTCTCTCTTTCTCGAGGACGGCTTGTTCGACCTCGAACCCGTGCTGCGTGACGCGGTGGTGCTCTCACTGCCGATGCAGCCGGTGTGCCAGGACGACTGCCCCGGCCTGTGCTCCCAGTGCGGAGCCCGGCTCGCGGACGACCCGGACCACCACCATGACGCCGTCGACATCCGTTGGGCGGCACTGCAGGGACTCGCCGGTTCACTCGAAGATGGCGAGAAGGACGATATGGGCGGCGGCGCGCTTCCATCAGCGCACGCCGACGAGAAGCAGGAGAAGTAGCCGTGGCTGTTCCGAAGCGGAAGATGTCGCGCAGCAACACGCGCCACCGCCGGTCGCAGTGGAAGGCTGCGGTCCCCACCCTGGTTGCGTGCGAGCGCTGCCACGAGCCCAAGCTGCAGCACATCGCGTGCCCGGCTTGCGGCACCTATAACAAGCGCCAGGTCCTCGAGGTCTGAGCGGCTGGTGAGAGGTCTGATGTCTGACGCCAAGGCGGATACAAACGCCAAGAAAAAGGCGGACAACACAGCCTCGTCCCACACGCTTCTGGAAGGGCGGCTCGGCTACAAGCTCGAGTCCGCCCTTCTGGTGCGTGCGCTGACCCATCGTTCCTACGCGTACGAGAACGGCGGTCTGCCGACCAACGAGCGTCTGGAGTTCCTCGGGGACTCCGTACTGGGCCTCGTGGTCACGGACACGCTGTACCGCACCCACCCCGACCTGCCCGAGGGCCAGCTGGCCAAGTTGCGGGCCGCGGTGGTCAATTCTCGTGCGCTGGCGGAAGTGGGCCGCGGCCTCGAACTCGGCTCCTTCATCCGGCTCGGCCGGGGCGAGGAAGGCACGGGAGGCCGGGACAAGGCGTCCATCCTCGCCGACACCCTTGAAGCGGTGATCGGCGCTGTCTATCTCGACCAGGGTCTGGAAGCGGCGGGCGAACTCGTCCACCGGCTCTTCGATCCGCTGATCGAGAAGTCCTCGAATCTGGGTGCCGGCCTGGACTGGAAGACCAGTCTCCAGGAACTCACGGCGACCGAGGGGCTCGGAGTACCCGAGTACCTGGTCTCGGAGACCGGACCGGACCACGAGAAGACCTTTACTGCTGCCGCCCGCGTCGGAGGCGTCTCGTACGGCACCGGCACCGGCCGCAGCAAGAAGGAGGCTGAGCAGCAGGCCGCGGAGTCCGCGTGGCGTGCCATCCGCTCAGCCGCGGACGAACGCGCGAAGTCGGCCCAGGCCGCCGAACAGGTGGCTCGTGCCGCCCAGCAGGCGGCTCAGGACATCGAGGGGACCGCCGACACCCCCTCGACGCCGACCACCGACACGGCCACGGCCTGAATCCTTCACCCGAAGTACCGCGGTACCGGACCCCGTCGCAGCGCACACGCGCCGCGGCGGGGTCCGCGCGTTGCCGCGGACCGGACGGGACCGGACGGGACCGGACTCGGGACCCGGCTCGGGACCGGACCTGGCTCCGGCCCTGACTCAGGGCCGGACCGGACCGAACTCGGGTGGGGCCGAAGTCCTCGGCCGCGGAGCCCTCTTCGAGCGATGTACCCTTCCGGCATCGCCCCCTCAGCCCGCCCCTCCGGAGGAGTCCCGTGCCCGAGTTGCCCGAGGTCGAAGTCGTGCGGCGGGGCTTGGAGCGCTGGGTCACCGGGCGGGTCGTGAAGACCGTCGAGGTGCGTCATCCGCGGGCCGTGCGGCGGCACTTGGCGGGACCGGACGGCTTCGCGAAGTCACTGGCCGGGCAGCGGATCGGTGAGGCGATGCGCCGCGGCAAGTACCTGTGGCTGCCGCTCGACGACTCCCCGTACTCCGTGCTCGCGCACCTCGGCATGAGCGGCCAGCTCCTCGTGCAGCCGGAGGGCGCCACGGAGGAGAAGCACCTGCGTATCCGGATCCGCTTCGAGGACGCCCTGGGCACCGAGCTCCGCTTCGTCGACCAGCGCACCTTCGGCGGGCTGTCACTGCACGAGAACACCCCGGACGGTCTTCCCGACGTCATCGCGCACATCGCCCGCGACCCGCTCGACCCCCTCTTCGACGACGCCGCGTTCCCCACGGCCCTGCGGGCCCGCCGTACGACGATCAAACGCGCGCTGCTCGACCAGTCGCTGATCAGCGGCGTCGGGAACATCTACGCGGACGAGGCGCTCTGGCGCTCCAAGCTGCACTACGAACGCCCGACCGGGACCATGCCCCGGCCGCGCACCGCCGAACTCCTCGGCCACATCCGCGACGTCATGAACGACGCGCTCTCCGCGGGCGGCACGAGTTTCGACAGCCTGTACGTCAACGTCAACGGAGAGTCGGGCTACTTCGACCGCTCGCTCGACGCCTACGGGCGCGAGGGCGAGCCCTGCCGTCGCTGCGGGACACCGATGCGCCGACGGGCCTGGATGAACCGCTCCAGCTACTTCTGCCCGCGCTGCCAGCGGGCACCCCGCCCGGGAGCCTGACCTAGGCCTCGCGGGAGTCCCACTCCCTAGACCTCGCGCGTCTCGTCGTAGCGCCCGCGGGCCTCCAGGACGTCGTCCATGTGGCCCTCGACGAACGAGATGAGGGTCCGCAGCCGCTCGGCGACCTCGCGGCCGAGCGGCGTGAGGGTGTAGTCGACGCGCGGCGGGTTCGTGGGCTGTGCGTCGCGGTGGACCAGGCCGTCGCGCTCCAGCGCGTGCAGGGTCTGGGAGAGCATCTTCTCGCTGACGCCGTCGACCCGGCGGCGCAGTTCGTTGAACCGGAACGTGCCGTCGTGCAGCGCTCCCAGGGTGAGCGAGCCCCAGCGACCGGTGACGTGCTCCAGCGTGCCCCGGGAGGGGCAGCTGCGGGCGAACACGTTGTACGCGAGGTCCTTGGCGCCGACGCACGCGGTGTTCTCGTCGCGGTCGGCACTCTCCTTCGTCTGCGCGGGGGATTCCATACGAACAGCATACTCAGGCGCAGCGCTATCCAGGAGGTTGCGCTAACTTCTGGTTAGTGCTTTCCTTTCGGTATCGCCGGTGAGCAGCGCATACGTGGCTGCCCCGTTCCTGCCTTGCCTTCTGAGGAGTACGTACTGTGACGACCCCTGTTGTCTCCATCGCCTACCACTCCGGCTACGGCCACACCGCGGTCCTCGCGGAAGCCGTGCGCTCCGGTGCGCTCGATGCCGGTGCCCAAGTGCACCTGATCAAGGTCGACGAGATCACCGACGCGCAGTGGGAGCAGCTCGACGCCTCGGACGCCGTCGTCTTCGGTTCGCCGACGTACATGGGCACCGCGTCCGGCGCCTTCCATGTCTTCGCCGAGGCGTCCTCGAAGCGCTGGTTCGGGCAGGACTGGAAGGACAAGCTCGCCGCCGGCTTCACCAACTCCGGTTCCAAGAGCGGCGACAAGCTGCACACCCTCCAGTTCTTCCAGATCCTCGCCGCGCAGCACGGCATGAACTGGGTCAACCTCGGTCTGCACCCGGGCTGGAACAACAGCACCGGCTCCGAGCACGACCTCAACCGCCTCGGCGTCTTCGCCGGCGCCGCCGCCCAGACCAATGTCGACGAGGGTCCCGAGGCCGTCCACAAGGCCGACATCGCCACCGCCGAGCACCTCGGCCGCCGGATCGCGGAGGCGGCCCGGGTCTTCACTCTGGGGCGCGCGGCCGTGGCCCAGGTGGCCGCGTAGAGGTCCGCGGCGGGCCACCGGCCCCGCACGCGCCGGCTGCTGGCCCGCCATCTGTCAGGGGCTGCTGCGGACGTACACGCACCAGATGCCGTCGAGCGGGAAACGGACCGGGCCGCCGTGGATGGCGTCTTCACGAATGAAGATTCCACGCACGACGGCCCGGACACGGCCCAGGAGGGCGCTTAGCCCTCTGACCTGCGGTTAGTTCAGTAGCCGAAGTCCTGCGTCCACCAGGGGCCGCCCGAGCCGAAGTGGGCTCCGACGCCGAGGGTCTTGAAGTCGCAGTTCAGGATGTTGGCCTTGTGGCCGGGGCTGTTCATCCAGGCTTCCATGACGGCGGCTGCGTCGGCCTGGCCGCGGGCTATGTTCTCGCCGCCGAGGCTGGTGATCCCGGCCTTCGCCGCACGGTCCCAGGGGCTGAGCCCGCTCGGGTCGGTGTGGTCGAAGAAGTCCCGCGACGCCATGTCCTCGCTGAACGTCTGGGCCAGGTCCGACAGGGCGCTGTTCGCGGCCACCGGGCTGCAACCGACCTTCGCGCGCTCGTCGTTGACGAGCTTGAGCACCTCGGCCTCGGCGGCGGCCTCCGCGGAGACGGTCACCGGGGCCTTGTCCGAGGGCGCCTTGGTGGCGGTCTTGGACGGCTTCGGGGCCTTCGGCGCCTTCGTCTTGCCGTTGGCGTTGCCGTTGTTCTTGGTGGGCTCGGCGCTCGGCTCCTCCGACGGCTCCGTCGTGGTCGGCGCGGCCGACGGCGACGTGGTCGAGGGGGCGGCCGAGGGCGTGCCGGCGCGGTCGGCGTCGCGGCTCGTCGACGTGTCCTCGCGGGAGTCGGCGCTGCCCGAGGTGCCGCCCTGCTGGGTGTCCACACTGGACGGCGAGCTCGCGGCCTGCACGTTGTCGGACTTGTTGCCGCCACCGCCGAGCGCGTAGTTGTCGCTGCCGGGCAGTACACCGGCCGCTACGGCGACGGTGCCGAGGGCCACGGCCGCCGACACGCCGAGCAGTCCCGAGCGGACGGGGGTCGCACCCTTCCTCTTGCGGTGCGAGCGGGCGGATGCCGCGGACGGGAGATCGGCGACGGCGGCGTAGCCGTACAGGTTCTCCGGGCCGTAGCTCTCCGTGTGGGCCCCGTTCGTATCTGTGACCCCGGTGGCGCGCCCTGTGGCGGCGCGGCCGGCGTCGGAGCGTCGGTGGCGTCCCATCTCTTGGGCCTTCCTCGATCTTGCGTCAGCGATCCTCAAACGAATCTCACCCGAAAGAGTGAGTTTCCTATGAGACTCATTGGGTCGGGACGGTACCCCATGGCGCATGGGGAGGAAGTGCTCCGCGAGACATTGTCCGGTTAGCGTGCCCCTATGAACGAGGTTGCACGGCTGGTCGTCTGGGTGCGCGGACGCGTCCAAGGTGTGGGTTTCCGCTGGTTTACGCGGGCCAAGGCACTGGAGATCGGCGGGCTGAGTGGTTTTGCTCTCAATTTGGACGACGGACGCGTCCAGGTGGTCGCGGAAGGCACCCGCGCCGGCTGTCAGGGACTGCTCGACTGGCTCCAGGGTGACGACACGCCCGGCCGGGTGGACGGAGTCACTGAGATCTGGGACACGCCCCGGGGAAGCTACGACGGCTTCGCCATCCGGTGACGGTGACGGCCGCGACGCCCCGGACCGACGCCATGGCGTATGCCACCGGCACCCCTGAGTAGCGGATATGGCCTGGTGGTTGCCAAGAACGGCTCGAAGTGGCAGGCTCCCGAGGTAACGATGATCTCGACGCCCTGAGGGTCCCGCAGGAGTCGCAGCGCCCCGTCCCCGGAGCCGCGCGACAGTGGGTTGCCCGCCGATACGGGGCGTGATCGTGTTGACCGTCAAACTTTTTGGTGAGACGCTGAAAGCCCCGCGCACCCTAGCTGTTTGGCATGTGGAACGGCAGCAGGACATCAGCAGTGTCAAGCATCGCGGGTGCGATTCCCTCACGACCCACACCGCTTCGGTCGGTCACTCAGTGTGGAGGACCATCCATCATGGCAAAGGCGCTTCTCGGTTACGTCGGCGGTTCCGACCCGCGACTCATCGCCGAGATGCGACGGCTCCAGCAGCGCGTACAGGACCTCGAATCCGAGCTCGTACGGATTCAGGCCGAGAACGACGCGCTCGCGGCTGCCGCTTCTCACGACTCGCTTCTCGAGAGCATCGACGTACCCCAGGCGGAGCCTGCGCTCACCTGATCACTGCACCGCACTACGACAGCAGTGGTTGGGCGGCCCGAATCAACCGCTAAGTTGTCAGATTTGCAAGGGACGCCCTCAGGCGTCCCTTCTTTCTTTCCCCCGCGCAGTCTTCCACTCTCTTTAACGTCTGGTCTGCCCTGCGTGTTCATGGGCGAAACCGCGCGTTCGTGGAGTGAGACCGGCCCGAAAGGTAGAGTCCAGCGGCGTGCACCTCAAGGCCCTGACCCTGCGCGGGTTCAAGTCGTTCGCCTCGGCGACCACGCTGCGGTTCGAGCCGGGCATCACCTGTGTCGTGGGCCCCAACGGTTCGGGCAAGTCCAACGTCGTGGACGCGCTCAGCTGGGTCATGGGGGAGCAGGGGGCCAAGTCGCTGCGCGGCGGCAAGATGGAGGACGTCATCTTCGCCGGCACCACCGGGCGCCCGCCGCTCGGCCGTGCCGAGGTCTCCCTCACCATCGACAACTCCGACGGCGCCCTGCCCATCGAGTACGCCGAGGTCACCATCACGCGGATCATGTTCCGCAACGGCGGCAGCGAGTACCAGATCAACGGCGACACCTGCCGGCTGCTCGACATCCAGGAGCTGTTGTCCGACTCCGGCATCGGCCGCGAGATGCACGTCATCGTCGGACAGGGCCAGCTCGACTCCGTCCTGCACGCCGACCCGATGGGCCGCCGCGCCTTCATCGAGGAGGCGGCGGGCGTCCTCAAGCACCGCAAGCGCAAGGAGAAGGCGCTCCGGAAGCTGGACGCCATGAAGGCGAACCTCGCCCGCGTCCAGGACCTCACCGACGAACTGCGCCGCCAGCTGAAGCCGCTCGGCCGGCAGGCCGCCGTGGCACGCCGCGCCGCCGTCATCCAGGCCGACCTGCGCGACGCCCGGCTGAGGCTCCTCGCCGACGACCTCGTACGCCTGCGCGGGGCACTCCAGTCCGAGATCGCCGACGAGGCCGCGCTCAAGCAGCGCAAGGAATCCGCCGAGGCCGAGCTGAAGAAGGCGCTCCAGCGGGAGGCCCTGCTGGAGGACGAGGTACGGCAGCTGACGCCGCGCCTCCAGCGCGCCCAGCAGACCTGGTACGAACTCTCCCAGCTCGCCGAGCGGGTGCGCGGCACGATCTCGCTGGCGGACGCGCGCGTGAAGAGCGCCACCTCGGTGCCCGCCGAGGAACGCCGCGGACGCGACCCCGAGGACATGGAGCGCGAGGCCGCCCGCATCCGTGAGAAGGAGGCCGAACTCGAAGCGGCCCTGGAGGCGGCCGAGCGGGCCCTGGAGGACACCGTCGCGCACCGCGCCGAGCTGGAGCGCGAGCTCACCGTCGAGGAGCGCCGCCTCAAGGACGTGGCCCGCGCCATCGCCGACCGCCGCGAGGGCCTCGCCCGCCTCAACGGCCAGGTCAACGCCGCCCGTTCACGCGCCGCCTCCGCGCAGGCCGAGATCGACCGGCTCGCCGCCTCCCGCGACGAGGCCCAGGAACGCGCGGTCACGGCCCAGGAGGAGTACGAGCAGCTGAAGGCTGAGGTGGACGGCCTCGACGCGGGCGACGCCGAGCTCGCCGAGCAGCACGAGGCGGCCAAACGGGCCCTGTCCGACGCCGAGGCCGCGCTGAGCGCGGCCCGCGAGGCGGCCACCTCGGCCGAACGCAGGCGGGCGGCCACCCAGGCCCGCCGCGAGGCACTGGCCCTCGGACTGCGGCGCAAGGACGGCACGGGAGCGCTGCTCGGCGCCAAGGACCGGCTCACCGGGGTACTGGGTCCCGCCGCCGAACTGCTGTCGGTCACCCCCGGCTTCGAGGTCGCGCTCGCCGCCGCGTTCGGCGCGGCCGCCGACGCCATCGCGGTCACCACGCCCGCCTCGGCCGCGGAGGCCATCCGCCTGCTGCGCAAGCAGGACGCGGGCCGGGCGTCGCTGTTGCTCGCCGGAGCACCCGAAGAGCTTCCCGCCGGCGCCGGACCGCCGGGCGACGCCTCCGTCGGCGTACCCCCGCAGGACCGGGACCGGGACCGGGACCACGACCGTGACCCGGACCAGGACCGGAACCGGAGCGACGGGCCTCCGCACGCCGCCGATCTCGTCCGGGGGCCCGCCGAGCTGATGCCCGCCGTGCGGCGGCTGCTGCGCGGGATCGTCGTCGTCGGGACCCTCGAGGACGCCGAGGATCTCGTCTACGCGCGGCCCGGGCTCACCGCGGTGACCGCCGAGGGCGACCTGCTCGGGGCGCATTTCGCGCACGGCGGGTCCGCCGGGGCGCCCAGCCTCCTCGAGGTGCAGGCCTCCGTGGACGAGGCGGCGGCCGAGCTCGAGGAACTGGCCGTGCGCTGCGACGAGTTGACCGAGGCGCAGGGGCTGGCGACCGAGCTGCGCACGGAGCGGGCCGCGTTCGTCGAGGAGCTGGGGGAGCGCCGCCGGGCCGCCGAGCGGGAGAAGTCGTCGGTCGCCCAGCAGCTCGGGCGGCTGGCCGGGCAGGCGCGAGGCGCCGCGGGCGAGGCGGAGCGGAGCACCGCGGCCGCCGCCCGCGCGCAGGACGCGCTCGACCGGGCCGTGGTGGAGGCCGAGGAACTGGCCGAACGGCTCGCCGTGGCCGAGGAGATGCCCGTCGAGGAGGAACCCGACACCTCGGTACGGGACCGGCTCGCCGCCGATGGCGCCAACGCGCGCCAGACGGAGATGGAGGCCCGGCTCCAGGTGCGGACGCACGAGGAGCGGGTCAAGGGGCTCGCCGGACGGGCCGACTCGCTCGACCGGGGCGCCCGCGCCGAACGCGAGGCACGCGCGCGTGCCGAACAGCGCCGGGCACGGCTCCGCCACGAGGCGGCCGTCGCCGAGGCCGTCGCCTCGGGCGCGCGGCAGTTGCTCGCGCATGTCGAGGTCTCGCTCGCCCGGGCCGACGAGGAGCGCGCCGCAGCCGACAGTGCCAAGGCCCGCCGTGAGCAGGAGCTCGTGGCCGCGCGGGGCCAGGGCCGTGATCTCAAGGCCGAGCTCGACAAGCTCACGGACTCGGTGCACCGGGGCGAGGTGCTCGGCGCGGAGAAGCGGCTGCGCATAGAGCAACTGGAGGCGAAGGCGCTGGACGAACACGGCGTCGAACCGGCGGGACTCGTCGCGGACTACGGCCCCGATCAGCTCGTACCGCCCTCGCTGCCCGCCGAGGGCGAGGAACTGCCCGAGGACCCGGAGCATCCGCGCAACCAGCCCCGGCAGTTCCACCGCGCCGAGCAGGAGAAGCGGCTCAAGTCGGCCGAACGGGCGTACCAGCAGCTCGGCAAGGTCAATCCGCTCGCCCTGGAGGAGTTCGCCGCGCTGGAGGAGCGCCACAAGTTCCTCAGCGAGCAGCTGGAGGACCTCAAGAAGACGCGCACCGACCTCCTCCAGGTGATCAAGGAGGTCGACGAGCGCGTCGAGCAGGTCTTCACCGAGGCGTACCGGGACACCGCCCGCGAGTTCGAAGGGGTCTTCAGCCGGCTGTTCCCGGGAGGGGACGGGCGACTCATCCTGACCGATCCCGACAACATGCTCACCACCGGTGTCGACGTGGAGGCCAGGCCGCCGGGCAAGAAGGTCAAACGGCTCAGTCTGCTCTCCGGCGGCGAGCGTTCGCTGACCGCCGTCGCACTGCTCGTGTCGATCTTCAAGGCGCGCCCGAGCCCGTTCTATGTGATGGACGAGGTCGAGGCGGCGCTCGACGACACCAACCTCCAGCGGCTGATCAGGATCATGCAGGAGCTGCAGGAGGCCTCCCAGCTGATCGTGATCACGCACCAGAAGCGCACGATGGAGGTCGCCGACGCGCTGTACGGCGTCTCCATGCAGGGCGACGGCGTCTCGAAGGTCATCAGCCAGCGCCTGCGCTGAAGCCCGGGGCCTTGCCTGCGGGTCCTGTGGGTCCTACGGGGCGAGTCCTCCAGGTCCCTCCAGGTCCCTCCAGGTCCCGCAAGTTTCCCGCAGGTCCCGCAAGTCCCGCAGGTCCCGCAGGTCCTCAAGGCTCCTCCGGCTCCGGGAGGCCCTCGCCCACGCCCTCGTCGGCGAGTTCGGCGATCACCTCGGCGTGGCAGCGCTCGGGGACGCACCAGCAGCCGAGCCGGTGGCCGCGCAGGGCGGGGAGGCGGGCCAGCAGCTCCGGACGGGCCAGGAGATAGGCGCGGTACATCTCGACGACCTCGTCCCGGGTGCCGTCGTGGCCCGGGCGGAAGGGACTCGCCAGCGGGGAGCCGGCCAGGTGCCAGCCGCCCCGGTGCATGGCGCGGCCGACGTACACGACATCGGCGTACGCGGGATCGTCGCGGTGGCCCTTGAGGTTGACGACCGTCGTGGGCGGCATGGTCGGATACTCGTCGCTCGGGCGGGTACAGGCAAGGCGAACACGGCGTACGGCGCGCTCCCACGGGCCGTCCTCCGTGTTCCGCGTGTCACACCCGGGTGCCCCGTCCGGGACGCGCGGGCCGGGACAGCCGTCACGGTCGGCGTCCGTGCCGGACCTCCCGGTGGCCTCGGCCGCCCGCGCGACCGGTGCACGAAGACGCCAACACGCTGTGGATTCCGCAGAGTCGGCGCATCGGAGGGACTGAGGGACCCGGAGCGCAGAGTGACCGCCGCTGGGCCATCCGGTCACACGACGTTCAATACTTGAACACAACTACGCCACATCGGAGGTCGAAACTCACAGCAAATCGATTATGGACTTCGAAA
This sequence comes from Streptomyces sp. NPDC060027, assembly GCF_042737005.1. NCBI lineage: Bacteria > Bacillati > Actinomycetota > Actinomycetes > Kitasatosporales > Streptomycetaceae > Streptomyces > Streptomyces sp. NPDC060027. Next base: position 1,686 of record NZ_JBHWVI010000062.1, on the reverse strand, counting down.
CTTGAAGGCATAGTCTCTCCAGCGTTGCTTTTACCTTCAGGTGGTGGGCGGCGTGAACATGTGCGCCACTGGTACCACCAGCGAAGGGTTTCGCCCCCCACCCCCGGCAGCGAGGCCGGTGGCCCGAGGAGTCTTACGTGACCAGCGCATCGCAGGCACCTATGTCAGAAGCCAGGTCGGCTCACCCCGAACATCTCGGGCACGTCATCTTCATCGCGGCGGCGGCCGCCATGGGCGGTTTCCTGTTCGGCTACGACAGTGCCGTCATCAACGGCGCCGTCGAGGCCATCCGGACCCGCTACGACATCGGCTCCGCGGCCCTGGCCCAGGTCATCGCCATCGCGCTGATCGGCTGTGCCATCGGTGCCGCGGTCGCCGGCCGCATGGCCGACCGCATCGGGCGCATCCGCTGCATGCAGATCTCCGCGTCGCTCTTCACCATCAGCGCCGTCGGCTCGGCGCTGCCCTTCGCGCTGTGGGACCTCGCCTTCTGGCGCATCGTCGGCGGATTCGCCATCGGCATGGCCTCCGTCATCGGCCCCGCCTACATCGCCGAGGTCTCCCCGGCCGCGTACCGCGGACGGCTCGGCTCCTTCCAGCAGGCCGCGATCGTCGTGGGCATCGCCATCTCGCAGCTCGTCAACTACGCCATCCTGAACGCAGCCGACGGCGACCAGCGCGGTCAGCTCTTCGGCGTCGAGGCCTGGCAGGTCATGCTCGGCGTCATGGTCATCCCGGCCGTCCTCTACGGCCTGCTCTCCTTCGCCATCCCCGAGTCGCCGCGCTTCCTGCTCGAAGTGGGCCGCAGGGACCGTGCCCGTGAGGTGCTCAAGGAGGTCGAGGGCGACAAGATCGACCTGGACGCCCGCGTCGCCGAGATCGAGCACGCCATGAAGCGCGAGCACAAATCGACCTTCAAGGACCTGCTCGGCGGCAGCTTCCTCTTCCTGCCGATCGTCTGGGTCGGCATCGGCCTCTCGGTCTTCCAGCAGTTCGTCGGCATCAACATCGCGTTCTACTACTCCGCGACGCTGTGGCAGTCGGTCGGCGTCGACCCGACGGACTCGTTCTTCTACTCGTTCACCACGTCGATCATCAACATCATCGGCACCGTGATCGCCATGATCTTCGTGGACCGCATCGGCCGTAAGCCGCTCGCCCTCATCGGCTCGGTGGGTATGGCCATCGGTCTCGGCCTGGAGGCCTGGGCCTTCTCCTTCGACCTCATCGACGGCAAGCTGCCGGAAACCCAGGGCTGGGTCGCCCTGATCGCCGCCCATGTGTTCGTCCTCTTCTTCGCCCTCTCCTGGGGTGTCGTGGTCTGGGTCTTCCTCGGCGAGATGTTCCCGAACCGGATCCGCGCCGCCGCGCTCGGCGTCGCCGCCTCCGCGCAGTGGATCGCCAACTGGGCCATCACCGCGAGCTTCCCGTCGCTGGCCGACTGGAACCTCTCCGCGACCTACGTGATCTACACGTGCTTCGCCGTGCTCTCCATCCCGTTCGTGCTCAAGTTCGTCAAGGAGACGAAGGGCAAGACCCTGGAGGAGATGGGCTGACCGCCCGTGCCACCGGCGGCTCCCCACGGGCCCCGGTGGCTCCCCGGACTCGGGGAGAAGGGCCAAGTCCCCGCTGCCCCTCTCCCCGTACTCGTCAAGAGGGCGTGCTGCCCCGGCTCGGACCGTGAGG
>NZ_JBHWVI010000061.1:0-39743 GCF_042737005.1 Streptomyces sp. NPDC060027 | reverse complement strand
GGTGTACGGGGTCTGCGTCTGGCTGCCCGCCACCTTCGTCGAACCCGGCGTCGTCGCGGCGGCCGGCTCCCCGCTGACCGGCATCCTGCACCTCGGCCGGGTTCCGCACGGCACCGACGACACGGTCCGCCGGATCGCCGCGGACCTGGAGACGGCGCGCTTCGAGGCGCCGGTCGTTCCGGACGTGGCGCGCTGGCAGTACGCCAAGCTCCTGGGCAATCTCGCCAACGCGATCGAGGCGGTCAGCGGGGTCCTCACCGGCGAGGAGGGCCTGGCGCTCTTCGCGCGGGTACGGGCGGAGGGCGCGGCGGTGCTCGACGCGGCCGGTATCGCCTACGCCGGCGAGGAGGAGCAGAGCCGGGCCCGCGCCGACAAGATCACCTTCAAGCCCCTCGACGGCTCCGAGCGCGGCGCCGGTTCCTCCTGGCAGTCCCTGCACCGCGGCACCGGCACCATCGAGGCCGACTATCTGAACGGCGAGATCGCGCTCCTGGGCCGGCTGCACGGCGTACCGACCCCGCTCAACGACCTGCTCCAGCGGCTGGCCAACACCTTCGCGCGCGAACGCCGGGCGGCGGGGTCGATGCCGGTGACGGAGCTCGTGCGGCTGGCCGACGAGGCTGTCGCGTTTGTTCAAGAGGAGCGGGCGCCGCGTCCCTAGCGTGGAACCCATGAACGATCCGTACAAGAACGTGTATCCGCACATGGTCGAATGCGCCGCCGAGGCCGCCCGGGTGGCCCGCGGTGTCACGGCGGCGCAGCTGTCCGAGTCCTCGCACTGCGCGGACTGGGACGTCCGCACCCTGGTCAACCACTGGGTCCTCTACACCGCGCACGGACTCGAGCACCGGGCCCTGCGCAAGCAGCTCTCCGAGGAGCTGACCGCGCGCGACTTCACGGCCGAACCCGGCTGGGCCGAGGCCTACGCCGAGCAGCTCGGCCGCGCGGTCGCCGCCTGGGACGACCCCGCCGTGTGGGACGGCGAGGTCGACATCGGCGTGGCGAAGATGCCCGCCGCGGAGATCGCCTCGATGGTCGTCAAGGAGATGGCGGTGCACGGCTGGGACGTCGCCGCGGCCACCGGCCAGCCGTTCCGTGTCTCGGACGGCGCGGCACGGTTCGTCCTGGACGTGGTCGACACCCATGCCGAGCTCTACCGCCGCTACGACGGCTTCGCCGACCCGGTGGACGTGCCCGACGACGCGCCCGTGTTCGAGCGCGCCCTCGCCCACAGCGGTCGCGATCCGCGCCGGTCCACGGCGTAGGGTGCCCGGCCCGGCGCGAGCGGAGACACCGGTCGCGAGGGTGGGCGGACCATGGACCGGTACCCCGGCAGCCGTCCGTCCGGAGCAGGAGCGGACGTCGGCCCCGTGGGCGATTGGACCAAGAAATCCGCGGGTAATTGGACCGAGACCCTGTGCCAATGTGTGACTAGCCTCGATGACATGACGACCACCTCGCCCACCCGCGTCGACTTCTGGTTCGACCCCGCCTGCCCCTTCGCCTGGATCACCTCACGCTGGATGCTGGAGGTCGAGCGGGAGCGTCCGCTCGACCTCCGCTTCCACGCGATGAGCCTCTACCTGCACAACATCGGCAATGAACTGCCCGACTGGTACCGGGAGTTGGTGGACAAGTCCATCGGTCCGGTACGGGTCGCGGTGGCCGCGGCCGAGCGGCACGGCGAGAAGGTGCTGCGCGACCTCTACACCGCCCTCGGCACCCGCATCCATCAGAGCGGAGTGAAGGACTTCGACGCCGTGGTCACGGAATCGCTCGCCGAGCTCGGACTCCCGGCCGAACTGGCCGACGCGGCCCACGACCCCTCGTACGACGTGGCGGTGCGCCGCAGCCATGACGCCGGCACCGAGCGGGACTCCGGTGCCTATGTGGGGACTCCCACCATCCACGTCGAGGGAACGGTGTGGTTCGGCCCGGTGCTCCGGGCCGTCCCGCGGGGAGAGAAGGCCGCCGAACTGTTCGACAGCTTCCGAGTCCTCGCCGCCCACCCCGACTTCTTCGAGCTCAAGAGGACCCGCACGGGCGGGCTCGCCTTCGACTGATCCCGCCCCTGGCGGCAGCCGGGGGATCAGGCGCCGATCGCCTGCAAGGACGGCATCCGGGCCTCGTCGTAGCGGTCCAGCAGGACCCGCGCGACCTCCGGCGCGGGCCCGAGGACATCGGCGAGGACGTCGGCCCCGGCGGCACCCCGGGCGATCCGGTCCGGCAGGAAGCCGGGGGCCAGGACGTACGGGGCGACGGCGACGCGCTCACAGCCGAGGGCTCGGAGTTCGCGGACGGCGTCCTCGGTGCGGGGAAGGGATGCGGAGGCGAACGCGGGCCGCACGGCGCACCAACCGGTGTGCCGCCACTCCCGCGCGATGTCTGCGATCACCGCGATCGCCTCCGGGTCGGTGGACCCCGCCGAGGCCAGCACGACCCCGGTCGAGGACTTGTCGGCGGGCGTCAGCCCGGCCTCGTACAGACGGCGTTCGAGCGCGGCCGTCAGCAGCGGGGACGGGCCGAGCACCTCCGTCTGCCGGATCCGCAGCCGCGACGGTGCCTCCCGCAGCACCGCCGGGATGTCCGACTTGGCGTGGAAGGCGCGGGTCAGCAGCAGCGGCAGGGCCACCACATCGCGAACGCCCTCGGCCGCCAGGGAGTTCAGCACCCGTTGCACGGACGGGACGGCGAAGTCGAGGAAGCCGGTCTCCACGCGCAGGCCGGGGCGTTGGGCGCGCACCTTCCGTACCAGGGCATGCACCGTCGCGGCGTGCCGCGGGTCGCGGCTGCCGTGGGCGATGACGACGAGGACGGGGCGCTCCGGCCTGCTCATGACGGGTCAGCCCTTCACCAGGAGTCCGCGGCTGCGCAGCACCCACCGCTCCACCGGGCTGAAGACGATCAGGTCGATGGCGATGCCGACGAACAGGATGAGGAAGATGGCGAGGAAGACCATCGACATGGAGCTCGCGTTGCGGCCGTTCTCCAGCAACTGGCCGAGGCCCACGCCGAGGTCGGGGGAGGAGGCGATGATCTCCGCGGCCATCAGGGAGCGCCACGAGAACGCCCAGCCCTGCTTCAGACCGGCCAGGTAGCCGGGCAGCGCGGCCGGCATCACGATGTGCCAGGTCCCCCGCAGGCCCGTCGCACCCATCGTGCGGCCCGCCCGCAGGAACAGCGGCGGCACCTGGTCCACGCCCGACACCAGCCCGTTGGCGATCGACGGGACGGCGCCGAGCAGGATCACCGCGTACATCATCTTGTTGTCCAGGCCCAGCCAGATCACGGCCGGCGGCACCCACGCCACCGACGGCAGGGACTGCAGTCCCGACAGGATCGGACCGATCGCGGCGCGCACGAACTTCACCCGTGCCACCAGCAGGCCCAGCGGGGTCCCGATCACCAGGGCGAGCAGGAAGCCCAGCAGACCCCGCGAGACGCTGGTCCAGATGTAGTCGAGCAGCTTGCCCTGGAGCCAGGCGTCCTGGACCTCGGCCCAGACGTCGGACGGCGAGGGCAGCTTGGTCGGGTCATCGACGATCTTGAACGTGATCAGTGCCTGCCACGCCACCAGGACGATCGCGAACGCGACGAGCGGCGGAAGCACCTTCTGCCGGAACGTCGTGCCGAAGGACCTGCGGCCGGCGACGGAGGACTCGAGCGCGTCGAGGCCCGCCTCCAGACCGCCCAGGCCGTCGTTGTCCTTGACCGCGGCGTCGGCCCTCGTCTCAGTGCTGGCCATGGCGGCGGATCTCCCCACGCAGTTCTTCGGTGATCTCGATGGACAGTTCCGCCACGGGGGCGTCCTCGATGCGGCGCGGCTGCGGAATGTCCACCGTCCACTCGCGGGCGATGCGCCCCGGGCGCGAGGACAGCAGGATCACGCGCTGCGCGAGTCGCACCGCCTCGCGGACGTTGTGCGTGACGAACAGGACGGACAGACCCGTCTCGCGCCAGATCCGGGTCAGTTCGTCATGCAGGACGTCCCGGGTGATCGCGTCCAGCGCCGCGAACGGCTCGTCCATCAGCAGGATCTGGCTGTCCTGCGCGAGCGCCCGGGCCAGCGCCACGCGCTGGCGCATACCGCCGGACAGTTCGTGCACCCGCTTGCCGTACGCACCCTTCAGGCGGACGAGTTCGAGCAGTTCCTCGGCCCTGTCCTGCCGCTCGGCCTTCGGAACTCCCCCGAGCTTCAGGGCGAGTTCGATGTTCTTGCCCGCGGTCAGCCACGGGAAGAGGGCGTGCTCCTGGAACATCAGAGCCGGGCGCCCGTTGGTCGATATGCCTCCGGCGGAGGGCTTGTCGAGCCCCGCCACCAGGTTCAGCAGCGTGGACTTGCCACACCCCGAGGCCCCCAGGAGGGTGACGAACTCACCCGGTGCGACATCGAGGGTGATGTCGTCGAGGACGAGCTGGGGCCCCGCGGGTCCGGCGAAGGACTTCGAGACGTGCTCGATGCGGGCGGCGTACTCGGTCGTGTCGGCGCCGTCGGCGGCCTTGGCGAGCGTCGTTGCCATGGTCGTCACCTCCTGGGAACTCACTGGGATCCGGACTTACTTGACGCCGAGACCGGCGTCGTCGACCGAGCTCTCGCCCGCGGCCGCGAGGACCTTGTTCAGGAGCGTGAGGTCATAGATGCCGGCCAGCTCGGGCTTCTCCAGGAGACCGGCCTTCACCGCGTGGTCCGCCTCGGTGTTCAGCGTCGAGGCCAGCGGGTCGTTGGTGATCTGGATGGACTTCCAGGCCGGGTCCAGGACATCGGCCGGCAGCGCCTTGCCCGAGTCGGCCTCCAGCTGCTTGTTCGCCGAGGCCTTCGCGTCGTCCGGGTTGGCGTTGATCCACTTGTTGGTCTCGACCGAGCCCTTCAGGACCGCCTCGACGACCTTCGGGTGCTCCTTGAGGAACTTCTGCGACACGATGATGTTCGTGATCACGAACTTCTTGTCGGGCCACAGGTCCCGCTCGTCGAGCAGCACCTTGCCGCCCTCGGCGACCAGCTTGGACGCGGTCGGCTCCGGCACCCAGGCGCCGTCGATGGAACCGGACTTGTAGGCGTCCGGAGTGATCTTGTTGTCGGTGCGGACGACCGACACATCACCCTTGCCGCTCTGGGCGTCGACCTTCCAGCCCTGCTCCGCGGCCCAGTTGAGGAACGCGACGTCCTGAGTGTTGCCGAGCTGCGGCGTCGCGATCTTCTTGCCCTTGACGTCCTTCAGGGACTTGATCTTCTTGGGGTTCACCACGAGCTTGACGCCGCCCGAGGCCGAACCGCCGATGATGCGCAGGCTCTTGCCCTCGGACTTCGTGAAGCCGTTGATCGACGGCGAGGGGCCGATCCAGCCGATGTCGATGGAGCCCGAGTTGAGCGCCTCGATCTCGGACGGGCCGGCGTTGAAGATCTGGTACTTCGCCTCGGTGGCGCCGAGCTTCTTCTGGAAGAAGCCCTTCTGGTTGCCGACCAGCGCGGTGGCGTGCGTGAGGTTCCCGAAGTAGCCGATCTTCACGGAGTCGAGACCGTCGATCTTCTTCGAACCGGCGGCGACCTTCGCCTTGGTGTCGTCCTTCGCGTCGGAGCCGTAGCTGCAGGCGGCGAGGGCGAGGAGGGGGAGAGCGGTGGCGGCGGCGATGCCGCGGCGCACCAGAGCGGAGCGGTTGGAGCGGATGGCAGGCACGGGAGGTGTTCCTCTCGTTGGCCCGGCGGTCACGTTTTCAGTCGTGGCCGGGAAGGTCGGCAGGTCTTCGTCGCATCCGGGACGTCGGGTGGGGGGACGGGGCGCGCAGGCAGTGCGCGTACGTCATCGCGCACATCGCGCGACTCCGCCCTGCCCGCTGCCGAGGGCGCCGCTGCCGACGCGGCCGCCCTCCTTCGCGAACGTGGAGTAGATGTCGATGGGGTTCATGTCAGAAGTCCCAACCGTCGTCGTCGGACTCGTCCTTGACCGGCTGCGGCGCGGCGAAGGACTCGCCGACCATGCCCGCGGTGAGCGTGGTGCCGTCGGCCGGGTCGATCAGGATGAACGCGCCGGTGCGCCGGGAGTCGGCGTACGCGTCGAGCGGGAGCGGCTCGGCGGTGCGGATCTTGACGCGGCCGATGTCGTTGGCGACCAGCCGGCCCGGGTGCGGGTGCAGCGAGAGATCGTCCAGCGTCAGCCGGGACGGGATGTCCTTGACGATCGCCTTGACCGTGCGGGTGCCGTGCTTGAGCAGCACCCGGTGGCCGACGGTGAGCGGCTCGTCCGCCACATGGCAGACGGTCGCCTCGACGTCCTGCGTGGTCGGGGGCGCGTCCTTGCTCGGCACGAGCAGATCACCGCGGGAGATGTCGACGTCGTCCGCCAGCAGGAGGGTCACCGACTGCGGCGTCCACGCGATGTCGACCGGCTTGCCCAGCAGGTCGATCCCGGCGACCTTCGAGGTGCGCCCGGACGGCAGCACGGTGACGCTCTCGCCGACGCGGAAGGAACCGGCCGCGATCTGACCGGCGTACCCCCGGTAGTCCGGGTGCTCGGCGGTCTGCGGGCGGATCACGTACTGCACGGGCAGCCGCGCGTGGCAGTGCGCCAGGTCGTGGCTGACCGGCACGGTCTCCAGGTGCTCCAGGACCGTCGGGCCGCCGTACCAGTCCATGTTCGCGGAGGCGTCCACCACGTTGTCACCGGCGAGCGCCGAGATCGGGATCGCGGTGATCTCGGGGACGCCCAGCTCGGAGGCGTACGCCGTGAACTCCTCGGCGATCGCCGCGAAGACGGACTCCTCGTACTCGACGAGGTCCATCTTGTTCACGGCGAGGACGACGTGCGGGACGCGCAGCAGCGCGGCGACGGCGGCGTGCCGGCGGGTCTGCTCGATCACGCCGTTGCGGGCGTCCACGAGCACGACGGCCAGGTCGGCGGTGGAGGCGCCGGTGACCATGTTGCGGGTGTACTGCACATGCCCCGGGGTGTCGGCGAGGATGAACCGGCGGCGCGCGGTGGCGAAGTAGCGGTAGGCGACGTCGATGGTGATGCCCTGCTCGCGCTCGGCGCGCAGGCCGTCGGTGAGCAGCGCGAGGTCCGGGGCGTCCTGCCCGCGGTTCGCCGAGGCGCGCTCGACGGCCTCCAGCTGGTCCGTGAGGATCGACTTGGAGTCGTGCAGCAGCCGCCCGACGAGCGTGGACTTGCCGTCGTCGACGGAGCCCGCGGTCGCGAAACGCAGCAGGGTCGTCGCCGACAACTGCTCGACCGACAGGGGCTCGGTGGGTTCGGTGGTGCTGGTCATGTCTAGAAGTACCCCTCGCGCTTGCGGTCTTCCATCGCGGCCTCGGACACCTTGTCGTCGGCGCGGGTGGCGCCGCGCTCGGTCAGGCGGGAGGCGGCGATCTCGGCGATGACGGCGTCCAGGGTGGTCGCGTCGGAGTCGACCGCACCGGTGCAGGACATGTCGCCCACTGTCCGGTAGCGCACCTGTCGTTTCTCTACAGTCTCGCTCGCGCGCGGCCCGCCCCACTCGCCGGCGGTCAGCCACATGCCGCCCCGCCGGAAGACCTCACGCTCGTGCGCGAAGTAGATGTCGGGGAGCTCGATGCCCTCGCGGGCGATGTACTGCCAGACGTCCAGCTCGGTCCAGTTGGAGAGCGGGAACACGCGGACGTGCTCGCCGGGCGCGTGGCGGCCGTTGTACAGGTTCCAGAGCTCGGGGCGCTGGCGGCGGGGGTCCCACTGCGAGAACTCGTCCCGCAGCGAGAACACCCGCTCCTTGGCGCGGGCCTTCTCCTCGTCACGGCGTCCGCCGCCGAACACGGCGTCGAAACGCTCGCCCTGGATCTTCTCGGTGAGCGGGAGGGTCTGGAGCGGGTTGCGGATGCCGTCGGTGCGCTCGCGCAGCACACCGCGGTCGATGTAGTCCTGCACCGAGGCGACGTGCAGACGCAGGCCGTGCTGCTGCACGGTCCGGTCGCGGTAGCCGAGGACCTCGGGGAAGTTGTGTCCGGTGTCGACGTGCAGCAGCGTGAAGGGGATCGCGGCGGGCGCGAACGCCTTCAGCGCCAGGTGCAGCATGACGATGGAGTCCTTGCCGCCGGAGAAGAGGATCACCGGCCGTTCGAACTCGCCCGCGACCTCACGGAAGATGTGCACGGCCTCGGACTCCAGCGCGTCCAGGTGCGACAGCGCGTACGGGCTGCGCTGCGTCTCCTCGGAGACACTGGCGACGATCGTCATGCGAGACCCCTCTCGGTGAGCAGCGCGTGCAGCGCGGCAGCGGACTCCTGCACGGTCTGGGTGTGCGACTCGATCCGCAGATCGGGCGACTCGGGCTCCTCGTACGGGTCGTCGACGCCGGTCAGCCCCGAGATCTCGCCCGCGGCCTGCTTGGCGTACAGCCCCTTCACATCGCGTACGGAGCAGACCTCCACCGGGGTCGCCACATGCACCTCCAGGTAGGGGGTGCCCCCGGTCTGGTGGCGCCCCCGCACGGCCTCGCGGCTGTCCGCGTAGGGCGCGATCACCGGGACGAGCGCCTTGACGCCGTTGCGGGCGAGCAGTTCGGCGAGGAAGCCGACGCGCTGCACGTTGGTGTGCCGGTCGGCGCGGCTGAAGCCGAGGCCCGCCGAGAGGAACTCGCGGATCTCGTCGCCGTCGAGGACCTCGACACGGTGGCCCTCCTCGCGCAGCCGGCCGGCCAGCTCGTACGCGATGGTGGTCTTGCCGGCACTCGGCAGACCCGTGAGCCAGACGGTGGCTCCGGTCGTCACTTGCTGCTCCTGAGAAATCGTGGGGTCCGCGGCGGGCGCGGTCGTCGTGGTTGCCGTCGTCGTCGGCGTCATCCGTGCAGCCCGCACTCGGTCTTCGAGCGGCCCGCCCAGCGGCCGGCGCGCGCGTCCTCGCCCTCCAGCACCCGGCGGGTGCAGGGCGCGCAGCCGACGGAGGCGTAACCGTCCGTCAGCAGCGGGTTGGTGAGGACCCCGTGCTCGGCGACGTACGCGTCGACGTCGTCCTGCGTCCAGCGGGCGATGGGCGAGACCTTGACCTTCTGCCGCTTCTCGTCCCAGCCGACCACCGGGGTGTTCGCCCGGGTCGGGGACTCGTCGCGGCGCAGCCCGGTCGCCCAGGCGTCGTACGCGGTCAGGCCCTCTTCGAGGGGCTTGACCTTGCGCAGGGCGCAGCACAGGTCCGGGTCGCGGTCGTGCAGCTTCGGGCCGTACTCGGCGTCCTGTTCGGCGACCGTCTGGCGCGGGGTGAGCGTGATGACGTCGACGTCCATCACGGCCTCGACCGCGTCACGGGTGCCGATCGTCTCCGGGAAGTGGTAGCCGGTGTCGAGGAACACCACGCCGACGCGGCTGTCGCCGGGCACCGCGCGGGAGGCGAGGTGGGCGACGACGGCGTCCTCCATGGAGGAGGTGACACAGAACTTCTTGCCGAAGGTGTCCACGGCCCATCGGAGGATCTCCAGGGCGGAGGCGTCCTCCAGGTCGCGCCCGGCCCGCTCGGCCAGGCTCCTCAAGTCCTCGCCCGTGCGCTCTTCCTGAATCGTCGTCATATCTCCGCCCCTCCACGCTCTTCCTGCCGAAGGCCTCGGGACAGCAGCCCGAGGAACTTCAGCTGGAAGGCTCGGTTGCACGCCGCGCATTCCCACGCGCCGTGGCCCTCCTCGCTGGGTCGCAGATCCTCGTCCCCGCAGTAGGGGCAGTAGAACGGCGCGGCACGCTCACTCACGACAGGGCCTCCTCGGAGGCCCGCGAGGCCCAGGTGGCGAAGCGCTCGCCGTCCTCGCGCTCCGCCTGGAAACGCTTGAGGACACGCTCGATGTAGTCGGGCAGTTCGTCCGAAGTCACCTTCAGGCCACGGACCTTGCGGCCGAACCCGGCCTCCAGGCCGAGCGCGCCGCCCAGGTGCACCTGGTATCCCTCGACCTGCTCGCCCCGCTCGTCCAGGACCAACTGACCCTTGAGACCGATGTCCGCGACCTGGATGCGGGCGCAGGCGTTCGGGCAGCCGTTGATGTTGATGGTGAGGGGCTCTTCGAACTCGGGGATGCGGCGCTCGAGTTCGTCGATCAGGGAAGCACCGCGCGCCTTGGTCTCGACGATCGCGAGCTTGCAGTACTCGATGCCGGTGCAGGCCATCGTGCCGCGCCGGAAGGTGGAGGGCTTCGCGGTCAGGTCGAGCGCCTCCAGGCCCTCGACGAGCGAGTCGATCCGTGTCTCGTCCACGTCGAGCACGATCATCTTCTGCTCGACGGTGGTGCGCAGCCGGCCCGAGCCGTGTGCCTCGGCCAGCTCGGCGATCTTCGTCAGGGTGGCGCCGTCGACGCGGCCGACGCGCGGGGCGAAGCCGACGTAGTACCGGCCGTCCTGCTGCCGGTGCACTCCGACGTGGTCGCGCCAGCGGGCGACCGGCTGGTCGGGGGCGGGGCCGTCGACCAGCTTGCGCTTCAGGTACTCGTCCTCCAGGACCTGGCGGAACTTCTCCACGCCCCAGTCGGCGACCAGGAACTTCAGACGGGCGCGGGTGCGCAGCCGCCGGTAGCCGTAGTCGCGGAAGATGGAGAGGACTCCGATGTGGACGTCCGCGACCTCGTCGAGCGGGACCCAGGCGCCGAGACGCTGGCCGATCTTCGGGTTGGTGGAGAGGCCGCCGCCGACCCAGAGGTCGAAGCCGGGTCCGTGCTCGGGGTGGTTCACGCCGACGAAGGCGACGTCGTTGATCTCGTGCGCCACGTCGAGCAGCGGCGAGCCCGAGATCGCGGTCTTGAACTTGCGGGGCAGGTTCGAGAAGTCCTTGTTGCCGATGACCCGACGGTGGATCTCCTCGATGGCCGGGGTGCCGTCGATGATCTCGTCCTCGGCGATGCCGGCGACGGGCGAGCCGAGGATGACGCGGGGCGTGTCACCGCAGGCCTCGGTCGTGGACAGGCCCACGGCCTCCAGGCGGTTCCAGATCTCCGGGACGTCCTCGATGCGGATCCAGTGGTACTGGACGTTCTGCCGGTCGGTGAGGTCGGCGGTGCCGCGCGCGAACTCCTGCGAGATCTCGCCGATGACGCGCAGCTGCTGCGTGGTCAGCCGGCCGCCGTCGATGCGGACGCGCAGCATGAAGTACTTGTCGTCCAGCTCCTCCGGCTCCAGGATCGCGGTCTTGCCGCCGTCGATCCCGGGCTTGCGCTGGGTGTAGAGGCCCCACCAGCGCATGCGTCCGCGCAGGTCGTTGGGGTCGATCGAGTCGAAGCCCCGCTTGGAGTAGACCGTCTCAATGCGTGTCCGCACGTTGAGACCGTCGTCGTCCTTCTTGAACTGCTCGTTGCCGTTGAGCGGGGTGAAGTGACCTACGGCCCACTGACCCTCGCCGCGGTGACGGCTCACCTTGCGGCGGGGCGCGGCGGCGGGATTCTGCGGGGTGGCGGCCATGGTTGTTACGTCCTTCGAGACTGCGGGACAGGTCTGACTGCGGCTCTGACCTGCGCATACGGGTGCATACGGAAGAATGGGCGCAGCACTGCGCAAGGGTCGCGAAAAAGGGGGAGAGTCGGCGCTGCTGGGCTGGTCAGCTCGCCGGACAGATGGCGCTGGACATGCGGCCGAGGTCGACGTGCCGCCGACTCACCAAGGCAATTCCAGTTCCGGACATGACGGAAGCGTGTCACGGGGATCTCGGGGCAGTCCACCATCATCCATCATGTGGACACCCGAGTCCCGAATGGCGAGACAAGGGTGTCGCCGGTCACATGACCGGGCACGACCGGGCCTCCCCGCGGTGCCGCGAGGGGTTCCGAACGGCCGTGGCCACCGCGCCTCGGAGCGGATCAGCCGGTGTGCGCCCCCGGCCACGGCCCCGGTGTGGCCACCTCCGGCTCCTCCTCGACCTTGGTGTCGAAGAGCTTGAAGCCGCGCCGCAGATAGTTGTCCATCGCGTGCTCCCCGTCCTTGCTGCAGGTGTGCAGCCAGACGCGCTTGGTCTCGGCCCGCCCCGGCCAGCGTCCGGCCAGGTCCCAGGCGCGCGCGACGCCGTACGAGAGGAGGTGGCCGCCGATGCGGCGTCCGCGGAACGCGGGGATGAGCCCGAAGTAGACGACCTCGACCGCCCCGTCGTCCTGAGGGTCGAGTTCGACGTAGCCCGCGGGCGTCCCCCGGTCGTAGGCGACCCAGGTCTCCACGCCCGGCCTGTCGAGCGCCTCCTGCCACTGCGCGTACGTCCACGCGAGCCGGTCCGTCCAGCGGATGTCCCCGCCGACCGACGCGTACAGGAAGCGGCTGAACTCGGGGGAGGGGACCTCGGCGCGGACGATCCGCAGGTCCCCGCCGGGCGCGCCCGCGGGGAGCAGGTCGGTCGGGGCCGTCTGCTCAAGGGACCAGGTGGTCACAATGACGTTGCTCATGAGCGCCAGGGAACCATGGGGGCGGGTGCCCCTCCAAAAGGGGTCCGGAGGCCGGGCGGCTACTCCAGCGAGCCGTCGACCGACGACAGCGGCACCGCGTAGAGCACCCGCTGGGCCGTGGTGTCGGTGAGTGTCCACAGTTCGCCTGTCCGCTGCCAGTAGGAGAGCGATCCGGTGCCCAGGCCCCAGCAGGCGTGCGACTGGTCCGCGGTGCACGTGGCCGCCTCGGCGCCGTGGCCGGTCTGCCGCCACAGGGAGCCGTGCCGGGCGCGGCTGTCGGACGGCCGCACGGTGTACCACCGGGTCTCGTGCGCGCCCGCGGCCCGGTGCGAGAGGACACCGGACACTCCGGTGCCCTTGGTCGAGTAGGCCTCCACCGCGTCCACGTGGCCCTGGGCGTCGGCGAGCAGTCCCGTGCGGTACGCGGCGGTGCTGAACGCGTACCGCCAGACACGGGTGCGCTCCGAACGGCCGCCCGCGGCCTCCGTCGCGACGAGGCTGTCCGGAGCGGTCGTGCGGTCCAGGGAGAGCGAGCCGAAGCAGGGGACCGCGCGGTCCCGGCCGCGTGTACAGGCGCCGCCCTCCGGGTCGTACGAGCCGATGGCGGGCAGCACGTACCGGTAGCCGGCGGCGGAGTAGCCGTCGCCCACCCGGCCCACGGCGCCGCTGTCCACGTCGGCCCGCAGCAGCCGGTGCAGGTCGAAGACGAGAAGGCCCTCGCCGTGCGCCGCCGTGACGATCAGCTTGTCCTGGTACCAGGCCATGCCGCCGAGGCCCGAGTGGACCGCCGTGAAGTCCTCGCCGCCGGAGCGCGGGGCGACCAGCAGGACCCAGCGGTAGGTGAGGGCGTCCGGGTCGGTCGCGTCGACGAAGGCGATCCTGGCCAGGCCTTCGTCGCGGGTCGGCGCGGCCGCCTGCCCGTCGCGGTGCGTCCACCCGGCCAGGATCACCGGGCGGGTGCCCCACCGGCCGCTGCCGTCGGCGTCACCGGACGTGGTCACGGAACGCGGCCGCCACTGCCCGGTCCGCGCGTCGGCGTCGTCCCAGCAGTACGCGCGGGTGGCGGTGGGCTCGACGGGCAGCGCCCCCCGCTCACCGGCGGTGCAGTCGGCGGTGTTCCGCATCGCGTGGTCGGTGTCGTCGAGGACTCCGTCGACGCCCACATTGCCGCCCATGTTCCCGCTGAGGGTGTCGAGCGTGTCCCGGGAGGTGAGGTTCTCGTGCAGGCGCAGTTGCTGTGCCGCGGAGCTGGAGCGGAGCGCGGTGAGTCCGCCCGGACTGTTGCTGCCGGTGGCCTGTGAGGTGCTGATCAGGGTGGCGGCCGCGGTGAGCGCGAGCGCGGTTCCGGCCAGGGTGGCGCGCAGCGCCTGTCCCCTTCTGCGACGACGATGCCTGCCGCGCTGCTTCATGCGTCCTCCCGAATAGGCCAACTGCCTCCCCCGCCGAGGGCGTTGACGGAGAGACGGGTGGGGTGGCCTGTGAGGGGATGCTACGGCAGAGACCCCCCGGCCAGGACAAAGACGGCGGAAGACGCTCACGAAATACGCTCGTTCACCCCTCCTCGCGCTCAGGACGGCTCCGGTTCGCCCGCCGACCGCGCTCCGAGCACCGCCGGTGCCGCCGAGTGCGGCAGCAGGTCCCGGGGGTCGTCCGGCAGCAGCACGTCGACCTCGACCTCCTCGCGGAAGCGGTACGGGCGGTGGTCGAGGAGCCCGATGAGCCGGCGGCGCACGCGGGACAGTTCGGCGCGGACCGTGACCGTGCGGGTCGGATCGCCGAAGAGCTCGACCGCGAGCTGGGCCGCGCTGCGCCCCTGCCGGTGCACGGCGAGGACGTAGAGCAGTTCCGCGTGGCGCGGGCTCAGGTCCTGGGCCCAACTGCCCGCCGTGCCCGAGACGGTGACATGCGGCCGCCGGGGATCGCCGAGGTCGAGGACCACCCGTCCGGCGCTCCCCGTGTCGTCGGTGGCGGTGACGCGCAGCAGCCAGCCGCCGGGCATCGGTTCGGCGACGCACATCCCGAGGGACGGCAGCCAGGCCGGGCCCGCGCCGAAGAGGTCGGGCAGCGGGACCCGGTCGACGGGCGGCATTCCGGTGACGGCGGCGAGCCAGCCGTGGGTGTCCACCACGAGCGCCGGGCCGTCCAGCCGGCACAGCAGGGGAGCGGCCACGGCGCGCAGCCGTTCGATGGCCGTCAGATGTCTGCCGCGCAGTTCGCTCTCGGCCAGTCTGGACACCGAGTCGACCAGCGCGAGCGTGGCCGGATGGAAGGTGCTGTCCGGGCCGCTCACGTCGATGATCCCGAGCAGCCGCCCGTCGCGCGGGTCGTGCACGGGCGCGGCGGCGCACGTCCAGTCGTGCAGGGTGCGCACGAAGTGCTCGGCGGAGTGCACCTGGACGGGGGCGCCCGCGGACAGGGCCGTGCCGATGGCGTTGGTGCCGGTGGTGTCCTCGCTCCAGGCGGCGCCTTCCTCCAGGCAGATGGTGTCGGCCCGGCGCAGCACACCCGGGTTGCCCTCGCGCCACAGCACCCGGCCCTCGGGGTCGGTGACCACCATGATCTGCAGGGAGGCGTCGGCGACCGCTCCGAGTCCGCCGCGGAGGGTCGGCATCACGTCGGCGAGCGCGGTGGAGGTCCGCCGGTGTTCGACTTCGGCCGTCTGCAACAGCACACTGCCCGTTCCCTGTTCGGGATCGACACCGAATCGCTTCACCCGCTGCCAGGACCGGCCGATCACCGGACGCGGGGCGATCGCGCCACGTTCCCCCTTGACCGACGCGGCCCAGGTCTCCTGGAGGTGCCCGGCTGTTTCGGGCGCGTCCAGTGGTGCGAAACGGGCGGGGTTGAACGATGTCGTCTTCACAGGGCACTCCCGGAACCAGGACCGCGTACGAGCCGCGACGCCGCCGTCGTCCCACATCGTGCCTGCTCTCGGCCGGGTTCGCCGGACCTTCGCCCAAGGTGCACCGACGAATATGCAACGGTCTGCAACTCTCGCCAACGGTCACGAGGTTCCTTGAAACTGACAGCGACGCCGCCCGTGCGGCGTCCGAGCTCCTGCACGGGGCCGGAGGCGGGGGTGGTGCCGTGTCGGCGCAGCACCACCCCCGCTTCAGCGCCTTCTCAGGACACCGGCCGCGCCCGCTCCACGACCGTGGCCAGATCCAGACTGTGCGGCAGCGTGCCGAACGCGGTGCCCCAGTCACCGCCCAGGCGCGAGGCGCAGAACGCGTCGGCGACCTCCGGGGGCGCGTACCGGACGAGCAGCGATCCCTGGAGCACCAGCGCGATCCGCTCGACGAGACGGCGGGCACGGCCCTCGATGCCGTCCAGGTCGGCGAGTTCGGCGAGCAGGTTCTTGATGGCCCCGTCCAGCCGGTGGTCGGCGCCGCGGGCCCGGCCCACCTCCCGCAGATACGCGTCCAGGGCCCCCGGCTCCCGCTGCAGCGCGCGCAGGACGTCCAGCGCCTGCACATTGCCCGCGCCCTCCCAGATGGAGTTGAGCGGCGACTCCCGCAGCAGCCGAGGCATCCCGGACTCCTCGACGTAGCCGTTGCCGCCCAGACACTCCAGCGCCTCCACCGCGACCGGCGTACACCGCTTGGTCACCCAGTACTTGGCGGCCGGCACCGCGAGCCGCAGGAACGCCCGCTCCTGCTCGCTCCCGTCGTCGTACGCCGCGGCCAGCCGCATCGCCAGCGTGGTCGCCGCCTCCGACTCCAGCGCCAGATCGGCGAGGACGTTGCGCATCAGCGGCTTGTCGAGTAGCCGGCCGCCGAACGCCTCGCGGTAGGTGGAGTGGTGGATCGCCTGCGCGACCGCCTGGCGCATCAGCGAGGCCGAACCGAGCACACAGTCCAGCCGGGTCGCCGCGACCATCTCGATGATGGTCCGTACCCCGCGCCCCTCGTCGCCCACCCGGCGCGCCCAGGTCCCGTCGAACTCGACCTCGCTCGACGCGTTGGACCGGTTGCCGAGCTTGTCCTTGAGGCGCTGGATACGGAAGACGTTACGGGTGCCGTCCTCCAGGACGCGCGGGACCAGGAAGCAGGTCAGTCCGCCCGGGGCCTGCGCCAGCACGAGGAAACCGTCCGACATCGGCGCCGAGCAGAACCACTTGTGCCCGGTCAGCGCGTACGTCCCGTCCTCGGCGAGCGGTCGGGCCTCGGTCGTGTTGGCGCGGACGTCGCTGCCGCCCTGCTTCTCGGTCATGCCCATACCGAAGAGCACGCCGGCCTTCTGAGCGGCGGGCCGCAGCTCCTGGTCGTAGATGGCGGACGTCAGCCGCGGCTCCCACTCGGCGGCGAGCGCCGGGTCGGTGCGCAGCGCGGGCACCGCCGCGTGGGTCATCGACAGCGGGCAGCCGTTGCCCGCCTCGGCCTGGGTCCAGATCACGAAGCCCGCGGCGCGCCGGAGGTGTCCGCCGGGGCGGCTCCAGGCCGAGGTCAGTCCCGCCGACACGCCCTTGCCGAGGAGCCGGTGCCAGGAAGGGTGGAAGTCGACCTCGTCGATCCGGTTGCCGTAGCGGTCGTGGGTGCGCAGCTTGGGCGGATTCTCGTTGGCCAGCGCACCCCACTCCTGCACCTGGGCGGAACCGGACGTCCGGCCGAGCGCCGAAAGCTCCTCGCGCGCCTCGTCGAGAAGCTCCGGATCGAGATGTCGGTCAACCGCCTCGACGAGGGCCCGGTCGGCGGCGAATACGTCATATCCGACCAGGGGCGGAACCTGGTTGGTCACGGTGTGGGTGCTGGCTGCCATACCGCTACCGTAAGGACGTGCACCAGGCAAAAGAAACACCTGAACGGCCTCGCTCGGGCCGCTTCCACCGCGCTCGCGCGCTCTACCGGAACGTTTCGAAGCGCAGGACCGCCTGGCTGCTGATCAAGGACACTGTCAACTCGTGCATGGAGTACCGGATCCTGGGGCTGGCGGCCGAGGCCGCCTTCTTCACGCTCCTGTCCGTGCCGCCGCTGCTGCTGAGCATGATCGGGCTGCTCGGATACGTGGACGACTGGACCGGCGCCGACACCATCGCCAGCCTGGAGTCCAACATCCTGGAGGCGTCCCGCACGGTGCTGACCCAGAAGGGCGTGCACCAGATCGCCGAGCCGATCCTGCACGACGTGATGAAGGGCGGCCGGCCCGACATCATCTCCCTCGGCTTCCTGTTCGCCCTGTGGTCGGGCTCGCGCGCGGTGAACGTCTTCATCGACACCATCACCGTGATGTACGGCCTCGACGGCACCCGGGGCATCGTGAAGACCCGGGTGATGTCGTTCCTGCTGTTCATCGTGGCGCTGCTGATCGGCTCGATCGCGCTGCCGCTGATGGTGGCGGGCCCGGACGCCGTGGTGAACGTCGTGCCGTGGTCGACGACCGTCGTCCAGGTCCTGTACTGGCCGGTCGTCATCGTGCTGTCGGTCGTCTTCCTGACGACCCTCTACCACGTGTCCGTCCCCGTCCGGTCCCCCTGGGTCGAGGACGTGCCGGGCGCCCTGGTCGCCCTCGCCATGTGGGTGCTCGGCAGCTTCCTGCTCCGCATCTACCTGACCAACACCGTCGAGGGCCCCACCATCTACGGCTCGCTCGCCGCACCCGTCGCCGTCCTGCTGTGGATCGGTGTCTCCGCCTTCGCCGTCCTGGTGGGCGCGGCCGTCAACGCCGCCATCGACCGGGTCTGGCCGGCCGCCGCCACCGCCGCGGCCCGTGCCGCCAACGAGCGGCTGCGCGAGGCCCAGGCCGCCGAGTTCGTGGCCCGCGCCGCCGCGCACCGTTCCTACGACGCCGATCCCGACGACCCCGACATGCCCTCCGAGTTCCCGGAACGCTGGTCGCGCTTCCTGCCCCCGGAGGACGTGACGTCCCGCCTGCGCACGCACGCCAAGAACACCCACCACACCCACCGCGCCCCGAAGAACGGCGAGGAGCGTCCTCCGCGGGACTGAGCCCGGGGCCGCCCCTCGTCAGGCCTTCCACACCCCGGCCGCCGCGGCCTCCCGCGCGAAGTCCGTGAAGTCCCGCGGCGCCCGGCCGAGGATCGCCCCGACGCCGTCCGAGAGGTGGGAGTTGCGGCCGTCGAGGAGGCTCTCGAACAGGTCGACGAGGAACTCGACCTCCTCGGCCGGCACCCCGAATCCGGCCAGCGTGTCGCCGTACTGCCGCGCCGTCACCGGGGTGTACGCCAGCTCCTCGCCCGTGGCCCGCGAGATCTCCGCGACCGCCTCCCGGAAGGTCAGCAGCCGGGGTCCCGTGATCGCGAGCTCCCGACCGGTGTACCGGTCGCCCCCGGTCAGCGCGGCCACCACGACGTCCGCGATGTCCCGGACGTCGATGAACGGCTCCCGCACCTCACCGGCCGGGAAGACCAGCTCCCCATGGCGCAGCCCCTCGACCAGCGGGCCCTCGCTGAAGTTCTGCGCGAACCACGCGGCTCGTACGATCGTCCAGTCCGCGCCGGACGTGCTGAGCGCCTCCTCGGTCGGCCGGGCCCGGTCCTCGCCCCGCGACGACAGCAGCACCAGCCGCCGTACGCCGAGCCCCACCGCCTCCCGGGCCAGGGCCCCGACCGCCTCCGTGGCGGCCGGCGAGCCGACGTCCGTGGGATACACCAGGTACGCCGCGTCGGCGCCGCGCAGCGCCCCCGCCCACGTCGAGGCGTCCTCCCAGTCGAAGCCCTCTCCGCGCGATCCCGCCCGGACCGTCAGACCCGCCGCCCGCGCGGCCTGCGCGACCCGGCTCCCGGTCCGCCCCGTCGCCCCTGTCACCAGCACCGTCATGTTCCGCGTGTTGTCTGTCATGCGCCCAGTCAACTGCCGCCCCCGGCAAGGAACCATCGGTGAACGGCTCATTCCCATAAGCGGACGTCCACGGCCGTTCGGACCGCCGTCTACGCTGGCGCCATGGACGCTCCCCCACGCTCGAACACGCTCACGCGGGGGGACCCCCTCGCAGGCCTGCTGGAGGGTCCACGCGCGCGTGGCGCCTTCATGATCCGCGCATCGTTCGACCCGCCGTGGTGCGTACGCGTCGAGGACCGCGCCCCCCTGACGATCATGCTGGTGGTCCGCGGCGACGCCTGGGTGGTACCGGACCGGGGCGAGCGGCTGCGGCTGCGGGCCGGTGACGTCGCCATCGCGCGCGGCCCCGACGCGTACCTCTGCGCCGACGACCCCGGCACCCCGCCGCAGGCGGTGATCCTGCCGGGCGGCGAGTGCACCTACCCGGACGGGAGCTCGCTCAAGGGCCACTGGGACCTCGGCGTCCGCAGCTGGGGCGACCGGCTCGACGGCTCCACGGTGCTGCTGATCGGGACGTACATGCTGCGGGGCGAGGTCAACGGCCGGCTGCTCGACGCCCTGCCGCCGCTGCTCGCGCTCCCCTCCGACGTGTGGGAGTGCCCGCTGACACCGATCCTCGCCGAGGAGATGGTGCGCGACGAGCCCGGCCAGGAGGTCGTCCTCGACCGGCTCCTCGACCTGTTGATGATCAGCGCCCTGCGGGCCTGGTTCTCCCGCCCCGAGGCCGCGGCGCCCGCCTGGTACCAGGCCCTCGCGGACCCGGTCGTGGGCCGCGTGCTCCGGCTTCTCCAGGACGACCCCGCCCACCCCTGGACGGTCGCCGGGCTCGCCGCCAAGGCCGGGGTCTCGCGCGCCGCCCTGGCCAGGCGCTTCGGCGAACTCGTCGGGGAACCCCCGATGACGTATCTGACCGGATGGCGCCTCGCCCTCGCCGCCGACCGGCTCCGCGAGAGCGACGACACCCTCGAGACGATCGCCCGCCACGTCGGCTACGGCAGCGCCTTCGCGCTGTCCAGCGCCTTCAAACGGGTCTACGGCGTCAGCCCGCAGGAGCACCGGGCCCGCCCGGCGTAGCCTGGCGTACATGTACGCGGAACGGGCGTCCCGGTTGCCGGGCGCGGTGGTCTGGACCCGCGTCCTGGCCGGTACCGCACCGGGAGGCGGGGCCGCGGCGGCACCCGCGCGCCGGACGGAGACGGCGTCCTCGCGGGTGGCGGCAGCGGTGTCCGCGCTCGCCTCCGGAGCCGGGCACGGGGATGGGCGCGGAGCCGGGCACGGGGACGGGCACGGAGTCGAGGCCGAGGACGGGTCCGGGACCGCCCGGGGCGCCGTGCTTCCCGACGGCTGCATGGATCTGCTGTGGACTGAGGGGCGGTTGCTCGTCGCCGGTCCCGACACACGGCCCTACATTCCGGACGGAGTGCCCGGCGGCTGGGCCGGAGTCCGCTTCTTCCCCGGTACGGCACCCGCCTACCTGGGCGTGCCCGCGAACGAACTCCGGGACCGGCGTGTGGACTTGACCGACCTGTGGCCCGCCTCCGAGGTACGCCGCCTCACCGCGCGGATCGACGCGGCCGCCGACCCCGTGGAAGCGCTCGAAGAGATCGCGCTGCTCCGGGCGGCGGAGGCCGAGCCCCCCGATCCGCTGCTCCGGGAGGTGGTGGCCGCCCTGGACGCGGGGCGCCCGGTAGCCGAGACGGCCGACGGACTGGGCCTGGGCGCACGGCAGTTGCACCGCCGCTCGCTCGCCGCCTTCGGCTACGGACCCAAGACCCTGGCCCGGGTCCTGCGACTGCAGCGGGCGCTCGCCCTCGCCCGGGACGGCGTCCCCTTCGCGGAGACCGCGCTGCGCGCCGGGTTCGCGGACCAGGCCCATCTGGCGCGAGACGTGAAGGAGTTGGCGGGAGCGACGCTCGGTGAGCTGGCCGGTCACCGGTAGCGAGCCGGACTACTGTGCCGGGACCGGCTCCCCGGGCAGCCGGGCGAACAGGTCGACGCCGTTGCCGTCCGGGTCGTGCACGACGGCGTACCGCATGCCCCAGACGGCGTCCCACGGTTTGAGCTCGCCGTGGTGACCCGCGCCGACGAGCTCCTCGTACACGGAGTCGACCTCGGCGGGGCTGTCGCAGAGAAAGGCGAGCGACGCCCTGCCGCCGCCGCTCGGAGGCCGCCACCCGGCGTGGAACGACCGGATGGTCTCCTCCGTGTCCAGCGCGAGGCGCAGCCCGCCGGGCAGCTCGGCCTCGACATGCGGCTCGTTCTCCGCGCCTTCGGGGAAGACGAGCCCGAGACGGCCGTAGAAGGCGAGGGAGGCGGCCATGTCGGAGACGGCCAGCCCGATCACATCGATTCGTGGAGTCATACGGTCACCGTAGGCGGGCCGGGGGCGACCGGTCTTGAACGAAACGGACACCACCGCGGCGGTCGCCCCTAGGGTTCCGTCATGGTCTTCCGCATTCTCGTGTACACCCGTACCACCGGCTACCGGCACGACTCCATTCCGGCCGCCGTCGCCGCCGTGCGCGCTCTCGGTGACGCGCACGGCTTCGCGGCCGACGCCACCGAGGACCCCGCGGCCTTCGAGGCGCCGCTGGACCCCTACGCGGCGATCGTCTTCCTCTCGACGAGCGGCGAGGTGCTCACGCCGTCCGGCCGCGACCGGCTCGCGGCGTACGTCGAGGGCGGTGGCGGCTTCGTCGGGGTGCACGCCGCGGCCTGCACCGAGTACGAATGGCCCCGCTACGGCGAACTGCTCGGCGCCCGCTTCGACCGGCACCCGGACCTCCAGCCGGGCCGGGTCCTCGTCGAGGACCACGGACATCCCGCCACCCGGCACCTGCCGCCCGTCTGGGAGTTCACGGACGAGTGGTACGACTTCCGCACCAGCCCGCGCGGTTCGGCGCGCGTGCTCGCCTCCGCCGACGAAACCTCCTACGAGGGCGGGGGAATGGGCGACGACCACCCCCTGGTGTGGTGCCGGGGACAAGGCGCGGGCCGGGTCTTCTACACCGCGCTCGGACACACCTCGCGGGCGTACGAGGACCCGGACTTCCGCCGGCATCTGCTCGGCGGCCTCCTCTGGGCGGCGCGCGGGCCCTCGGCCGGTTCGGACCCGGTCGCGCCGCCCCCCGCCGCACAGCCGTAGCCGTAGCCGCATCGGCCGAATGGGGACCTCCGCAGGAATACCGGGAAGTGATGTGGTGCTCTGATCCTTACGACTCGCGACGTTGAGGAGCTGGTCCCGGATGGCGGTGGACGCGGTGGATCCGTTGGCGGAGACGAAGGACCCGGTGGTCGCCACCCCGTACGGAGCGGTGCGCGGCCGGTACGAGCACGGGATCGCGGTCTTCCGGGGCATCCCGTACGCCGCCCCGCCCTTCGGCGCCCGCCGCTTCCGCCCACCCGTGCCGCCCGAGCCCTGGGACGGGGTGCGGGACGCCGGCGCGTTCGGACCGACGCCGCCGAAGCCGCCGTACTCCGAAGCGTTCGCCCGGCTCCTTTCCGACCCCGTCGTGCCCGGTGACGACTGCCTCAACCTGAATGTGTGGACCCCGGCGCCGGACCCCGGCGCCCTGCTCCCCGTCATGGTGTGGATTCACGGCGGAGCCCTGACCCGCGGCTCCTCGGCCGTGCCCGTGTACGACGGGCGCGCCTTCGCGCGCGACGGCGTGGTCTTCGTGTCCGTCAACTACCGCCTGGGCGTGGAGGGTTACGGCCTCTTCCCGGACGCGCCCGCCAACCCCGGGCTGCGCGACCAGCTCGCCGCGCTGGAGTGGGTGCGGGAGTCCGTCGCCCGGTTCGGCGGCGACCCCGACCGGGTGACCGTCTTCGGCGAGTCCGCCGGAGCCATCAGCATCGGCGCGCTGCTCGCGAGCCCGCGCGCCCAGGGACTGTTCCGCCGGGCGGTCCTGCAGAGCGGGCCGCCCGAGGCGAGCGACCGGGACAAGGTGCGCCGGATGGTGCGCAGAATGGCCACCCGGCTGAAGATCCCCGCGACGGCGGAGGCGTTCGCCGCCGTCGACCGCGACCTGCTCCTGCGCACCCAGGCCGACGTGGGCAGGCTCAGCAGCCCGGTGCTCGGCGGTCCCGCCTTCGGCATCGTCGTCGACGGCGACCTCGTGCCGCGCGACCCGCTGGAGGCCCTCGTCGAGGGCGCCGCCCCGGACGTCGGCCTCCTGCTGGGCTGGACCCGTGACGAGTACCGGCTGTGGCTCGTGCCCGGCGGGCTCCTGGAACGCGTCGACCGGCTCGGCCCGGTCGCCCTGGCCGGTGCGATGGCCCGCTGCCACTGCGGCCACGAGGTGCCCCGCGGCTACCGGGCCCTCCACCCGGAAGGCGGCACCGCTGATCTCGTCGGGCAGATGATCACCGATCATCTCCTGCGGGTCCCGCTGCACCGCCTCGCCGACGCGCGCAGCGGCCGACCCACCGCGTCCCTCGACGCGGACGTCCCCGGCGAGCACCGGGCCCCCGCCCATGTCTACGAGTTCGCCTGGCCGTCCAACGTTCCCGGCCTCCGTGCCTGTCACGCCCTGGAACTGGGCTTCGTCTTCGACACCGCCGACGTACCGGCGTCGGCGAAGCTCGCGGGCGAGGGCGCCCCGCGGGAGCTGGCGGACGCCATGCACGGTGCGTGGGTGCGGTTCGCGGTCGACGGGGACCCGGGATGGTCCGCCTGGGACGCCTCGCACCCGGTCCGGATCTTCGGCGAGGGCGACCCGCACACCGTGCTGGGCCCGCGCGACCGCGAGCTCGCCCTGTGGGAGGACGAATCGGCCAGGGCCGCGGCCGGACCCGCCGACCCCGCGGTCCGGCCGGTCGGCTCCGTGGAGGACGCGCCCACGTCACGCCCCTACGTCGACGCGTCCGCGCGCATCGCGACCCCGCTGTCGGCCGTACGCCGCTTCCGCCGCTCCGGCGGCGCGGGCCGGACCTGACCCGACGGCGGGCGGGAGCCGGGGGAGGCGCGGGGACTACGCGGTCCGCAGGGCCGCCGTGATCCCCGCGATCGCCTCCGGGCCCACCCGGCAGCATCCGCCGATCAGCCGGGCCCCCGCCCGCTCCCAGCCGACGACCTGCGCTGCCGTGAACGTGGAGCTGCCGGTCCAGGCGCGGGCCCGGGCGTCCCAGGCCTCGCCGCTGTTCGGATAGACCACGACCGGCTTTCCCGTCACGCGCGCGGCGGTGGCGACCGCCGCGTCGACGTCCTCGGGGACGCAGCAGTTGACCCCGACCGCGACGACCTCGTCCGCCTCGGCGGCCAGGGCGAAGGCCTCCTCCAGGGGCTGCCCCGCCCGCGTACGGTCACCGGCCACGCTGTACGACAGCCACGCCGGTACGCCGAGCCCGCGCACCCCGCGCAGCAGCGCCCGCGCCTCGTCCGTGTCCGGGACCGTCTCCAGGGCCAGCGCGTCGGGCGCGGCGGCGGCCAGCACCTCCAGGCGCGGCCGGTGGAACCGCTCCAGTTCCGCGACGCTCAGCCCGTACCGTCCCCGGTACTCCGAGCCGTCCGCGAGCATCGCCCCGTACGGGCCCACCGACGCGGCGACCCACAGGGGCCGCGCGACGCCCTTCGCGTGCGCGCGCCGGGCGGCCTCGCGTGCCAGCCCGACGCTCAGGCCGAGGAGCTCGGCCGCCCGGTCGTGCGGGATGCCGCGCCGGGCGAAGCCCTCGAACGTCGCCTGGTAGCTGGACGTGATCGCCACGTCCGCGCCCGCCTCGTAGTAGGCGAGATGCGCCTCGACGATCGCCTCGGGCCGCTCCGCGAGCAACCGTGCCGACCACAGCGCGTCACTCAGGTCGTGCCCGGCCGATTCGAGCTGGTTGGACATCCCTCCGTCGAGCACGACCGGACCGGAGGAGAGCGCGTCGGCGAGGGCGAGGGTGGAGTCGCTGGTCATGGCTCGACGCTAGTCGATACGGGCTGCCGCGCCGGGGCCGGTCCACCCGCTGAGCGGCCGTCCCGGTGGATGAGACGGACGGGGCCCGTCCACCGGGGGTGCCGGGGCCTGCCCGGCTGACACGGCCGGGATGCCGATCCGGGCACGGAGGCGGGGAGGCGGGGCGGGTACGGAGGCGGGGAGGCGGGGCGGGTACGGAGGCGGGGCGGCAGGGCCGGGCGGTGGCGAGCCGCCTCGCCTCGGGGCACCGGCCCGTCCGTCCCACGGGCCCCACCCCGCAGGACCGATCCCGTCCGCACCGTTGACCTCGTCGTAGCACGCGCTTACTTTTTCGGCGGCAACGTTCGTAATCGCAGATACTGTTCGGCATACCGGACGGACGGTCACCGTATGAGCCGCATCATCAGCCCCTTTCGGATGAGCCGCACGAAGCGTCACGCCCTGAGACGTGCGTACGCCCTCCTCGTCGCCCTCTGTCTGGCCGTCGCCGGGGGACTCCTCGCCGCCGGACCCGCTCGGGCGGCGGCCCAGACCATCACCAACGGCACCCGGTTCACGGACACTTCGGGCGCCGCCGTGCACGCGCACGGCGGCGGGGTCGTCAAAGTGGGTAGCTACTACTACTGGTTCGGCGAGAACCGCAACGCCGACAACACCTTCCGGTACGTCGACGCCTACTGCTCCACCGACCTGAAGAACTGGGAGTTCCGCAACCACGTCCTGACCCAGTCGAGCGCCGCCGAGCTGGGCACGGCCTACATCGAGCGACCCAAGGTCATGTACAACGCGTCCACCGGCAAGTTCGTCATGTGGATGCACAAGGAGAACGGCGTCGACTACAGCGAGGCGCGTGCCGCCGTCGCCGTGTCGGACACGGTGGACGGCGCCTACACCTACCGGGGCAGCTTCCAGCCGCTCGGCCAGTACATGTCCCGTGACATCACGACGTTCGTCGACACCGACGGCACCGGCTACATGGTCTCCGCCGCCCGCGAGAACTACGACCTCCAGATCTACCGGCTCACCGCCGACTACACCGGCATCGCGGCCCTGGTCGCCGACCCCTGGCACGGCGGACACCGTGAGGCGCCCGCGCTGTTCAAGCGGGGCGGCGTCTACTTCATGCTGACGTCGGCCGCCACCGGCTGGAGCGCCAACCAGCAGCAGTACGCCACCGCGACCTCGCTCGCCGGCCCCTGGACCGCGATGACGAACGTCGGCGACTCCACGGCGTACGGCTCGCAGACCGCGTACGTCCTTCCCGTGCAGGGGACTTCGGGCACCTCGTACCTCTATATGGGCGACCGCTGGGGCAACTCCTTCGGCGGCACCGTCAACGACTCCCGGTACGTCTGGCTGCCGGTCGCCTTCCCGACGACGACCGCGATGTCCCTGTCCTGGTCCCCGGAGGTCACCGTCGACACGACCGCCGGGACCATCGGCGGAACGAGCGCCGCCTACGAGACCCTGACGGCCCGTCACTCCGCCAGATGCGCGGACGTGCCCGACCAGTCGCTGTGGCAGGGGGTCGCGCTCGCCCAGTACACCTGCAACGGCGGGGCGAACCAGAGGTTCTGGTTCAAGTCCCTGGGCGGCGGCTACTACGAGCTGATGGGCCGGGGCAGTTCCCTGTGTCTGACCGACGGCTCCACCGGCGTCACCCAGGAGAACTGCTCCGGCGCCACCGCCCAGCAGTGGTCGGTGACCGCCTCCGGCGGCTATGTGCTCCTGAAGACCAGGGCGTCCGGCGAGTGCCTGGACGTGTCCGGGGCGTCCACCGCAAACTCCGCGGCCCTCATCACGTACACCTGCAACGCGGGCACCAACCAGCAGTGGACGCGCGGCACGTGAGTTCCGGCATCACCGGCACCGGCTTCAGGCCGGCGGGTCCAGCGCGTCGATCGACGTGCCGGCGCTGAGACAGGCGGACTAGAAAGCGCTTGCCAATGACGATACGGTCCTGCCGCCAGGCCCTGTCACCGTTGCTGCGTCGCCCTGGCGTCCTGTCGTACCTTCGGAGGAGCCGCACATGAGACGTCTCACCATCGCCGTGCCGCTGCTGGCGGTGGCCGCCGCGGGTGCGTTGTCGGCCGCCCCGGCCCAGGCCCGAGCGGGGCGGCCCGTGCTGGGCAGGGAGAACTGCACGGCGGTCGCCTGTCACTTCGACGTCCCGCCGGGCACGTACGACGTGACGGTGCTGCTGGGTGGTGATGCCGAGGCCAGTACGTCGATCAGCGGCGAGACCCGCCGCTCGCTGCTCCCCGAGACCGCCACCGAGGCGGGCCGGCCCGTGGTGCGCGGCTTCACCGTGAACGTCCGTACCCCCGAGGGCGAACCGACCGGACCCGAGGGCACCCCGGGTCTGGACCTCGTCGTCGGAGGTTCGGCGCCCGCGCTGACCGACATCCGGGTGACCCCGGCCGCTCCGCGGGGACCCCGCTCCGCTCGGCCGGCGGACGCTCGGGCGCATACCCGTCAGATCTTCCTGGTCGGCGACTCGACGGTCTGCGACCAGCCCGGTGACCCGTACTCCGGCTGGGGCCAGCAGCTTCCGCAGTACCTCCGCCGGGGCCTCTCCGTCGCCGACTACGCGGATTCCGGCGAGAGTACCGTCACCTACCTCGCCACCCCGGCGCTCTTCCCGACCGTCCAGCCGCTCATCCGCGAGCACGACCTGGTGCTCATCCAGCTCGCCCACAACGACAAGACGACCGACGAGGCGACGTACCGGACGAACCTCGAGACACTCGTCGCGGGTGTCCGCGGCCGGGGCGGCGAGCCCGTCCTCGTCACGCCGATCGTCCGCCGCTGGTTCAACGCGGACGGCACCCTGAACAACGGCACCGCGCTGCTGGTGAACGGCCTCGGCGTGGACCATCCGGCCGTCATCCGCTCGGTCGCCGCCGCCGAGGACGTGCCGCTCATCGATCTCACGGCGAAGACCAAAGCCCTCGTGGAATCACTCGGCGTCGAGGGCTCCAAGGCGATCTACCTCTACAACGAGAAGCGGGACAACACCCACACCTCGGTGCACGGCGCCACGGTGTACGCGGCCTTGGTCCGCGACGAACTCCTCGCCCTGCATCTGGTGCCGAAGGCTCTGGTGCGGGTGGGATGAGCCCCTGGGGCGTTCCGACCGGAACCGGGACGCCCCAGGTACCCACCCCGGCCGACCGGGACGTAGTGCCCGCCAACAGACCGGACAGGGAGCCCATTTGATGCCCTTCCAGCCCTTCCAGCCGTCCGAGGACCGCGCCCTGAGCCCGTACACCGGCTGCACGCGCGCCCATTGGGAGGCGGTCGCCGATTCCCTGCTCGCCGCGGTCGCGCCGTACGCCAGCGACGACGGAGCCCTCTACCACTTCCCCGGAACACACACGAGCGCGTCCGGCAGGCTCTCCGACGGCCTGGAGGGGTACGCCCGTACCCTGCTGCCGGCCGCCTTCCGCCGTGACGAGAAGGTCCTGGAGCGCTATGCGGAGGGGCTCGCCGCCGGAACCGCGGGCGTCTGGCCCCGAGTCGAGGACCGCAGCCAGCCGCTCGTCGAGGCCGCGTCGATCGCGCTCGCGCTGCGGCTGACCCGGCCGCTGCTGTGGGACCGCCTGGACGACGGCGTGCGACAGCGTGCCGCCGAGTGGCTCGGCGACGCGCTGACGGCCGAACCCTGGCCCTGCAACTGGGAGTTGTTCCCGGTGACGGTCGGCGGCTTCCTCCAGGAGATCGGCTACGAGCCCGAGGCGTCCCGCGCCGCGATCGACCGCGGCCTGGAGCGCATCGAGCAGTGGTACCTCGGCGACGGCTGGTACACCGACGGCCACGGGCGCAAGTTCGACTACTACAACGGCTGGGCGATGCACCTCTACCCGGTGCTGCACGCGTGGCTGGCGGACGACACCCGGCTGCTCGATCTGTACGCCGGCCGCCTGGAGGCCCATCTCGGCGACTACGCCCGCCTGTTCGGCGGCGACGGCGCGCCGATGCTCCAAGGCCGCTCTCTCACCTACCGTTTCGCGACCACCGCCCCCCTCTGGCTCGGCGCGCTCACCGGCCGTACACCCCTGTCCCCGGGCGAGACCCGCCGCCTCGCGTCGGGTGCCCTGCGCTACTTCCTCGACCGGGGCGCGGTGGACGACAAGGGACTGCTCACCCTCGGCTGGCACGGACCCGACGAGGCGTTCCTGCAGAGGTATTCCGGCCCCGCCTCGCCCTACTGGGCCGGCAAGGCCTTCGTCGGTCTGCTGCTGGCGCCGGACCACGAGGTCTGGACGGCCGCGGAGGAGCCGGGCCCGGTCGAACGCGCCGACGCCGTGACCCCGGTCGGACCACCCAACTGGCTTCTCCAGTCGACGCGTTCGGACGGTCTGGTGCGCCTCCACAACCACGGCAGCGACGACGTCCGCTACGACCCGTACTACACGCGGCTCGCCTACTCGACGGTGACGGAGCCTTCGCC
The DNA here is from genome assembly GCF_042737005.1 of Streptomyces sp. NPDC060027. Classification (NCBI taxonomy): domain Bacteria; kingdom Bacillati; phylum Actinomycetota; class Actinomycetes; order Kitasatosporales; family Streptomycetaceae; genus Streptomyces; species Streptomyces sp. NPDC060027. The sequence goes on along the minus strand of NZ_JBHWVI010000061.1, from coordinate 10,236 downwards.
GTCGTACGACAACAGCGTGATCGTCGGTGCCGACGCGAGCCGTACGGGGATCGAGCCGCTGGGGGCCGGAGAGGGCTGGGCGGCGTCCCGGCACACCGTGTCGGAGGGCGTCCGGGCCGCCTCCCTCGTGGTCGCCCGCGGTGCTGTCGAGGTGCGGGCCCATCTGGTGTCGGGCGCGGCGCCCGGGACGCCGGTACGGGTCACGGGCTGGGCCGTGCGGGACGGCCTGCGCTCCGAAGTCGTGCCCGTGCACGGCCTGTCGGGAGCGGGGGAGGGTGTCACCGGGGAGGACGCCTCCCTCTTCGTCGCCCTTGTCCGCCTCACCGCCGAGCCGGAGCCCGTCCCGCTCACGGAGCTGGTGTCCGTACGGGTGGCGGCGATCGACGAAGGGAGGCCGGGCGCTTACGACATGACGGTCACCTGGGCGCCGGGGGACGCGGCCGGCTTCCGTTTCGAGGGTTCCTCCGGCGGGGAAGGCGCGTCCTCGGGGCCGTCGGTGGTCGTGAGGCAGTAGCGCGCGAGGACGGGCGCGGCGCGGATGACGGGAGGCGACGGCCGGGGCGGCCGTCGGGTCCGGGATTCCCTAGAGTTCGGGGTGAGCGGAAATGGATCCGCCGGGGGAGGGAGCGTGCCATGGGTGGGTCGGACCAGGACCGGACCGGCAGGGGCCCGGTCGATGCCGAGCGGATGATCGCGGAGGCGCGGAAGGCGTTCTTCGTGATGTTCGGGTTCCTCGCGATCGTCTGGCTGGTGCAACTGGCCAACTACGCCGACCACTACGCCCTCTCGCGGGACCACGGGCTCGTGTCCGGCGACCTCGCCACCTTGCCCGATATCCTCAGCGCGCCCTTCCTGCACTGGAGTTGGGCACACATCGAGAGCAACTCCGGACCCCTGTTCGTCTTCGGATTCCTCGCCGCATACCGAGGCGTGGTCCGCTTCCTCGGGCTGAGTCTGCTCGTGGCGGCGACCAGCGGGCTCGTGGTCTGGTTCTTCGAGCGCGGCAGCGTGGAGACGGTGGGCGCCAGCGGGCTGATCTTCGGATACTTCGGCTACGTCGTGGTCCGCGGCATCTTCGACCGGCATCTGATCGACACGCTGATCGGTGTCGTCATGGCGGCCTCCTTCGCCTACCTGCTCACCGTCGCCGTACCCGGGACGCCGGGGGTGAGCTGGCTCGGACACCTCGGAGGCCTGATCGGCGGCCTGCTCGGAGCCTGGCTCTTCCGGGACCGCCGCCCACGGGTGCCTTCGGCCGCCCCCTCTCCCGGCGCCTTGGACACCACCACGCGTCGCACCCCGCAGCCGGGCGCCGACAACCCGCGCGCGGACCTGCACAAGGAACTCGGCGACCTGGGCCTGCTGTAGCCGTTCCACTACGTGGGCCATGGGCCGGGCGAAGTGCCGCCCGGCCCATGGCCCTCGGGTCAGTCGCCGATCCGCGGCAGAAGGGAGACGATCCTGCTGCCGTTCCGGACGACCAGCGCGTCCTCGTACTGCAGGACCTGGGGCGTGGTCCCGCGGCCGGGACTCCCCTTGCCCGTGTCGACGTGATCGCGCCAGACCTGGTCACCCGTGTGCAGATCGAGGCCGGACAGATCTCCGGTCGGGCTGAAGAAGTACACGACCCCCTGCCGCGCCGACACCGCGGGAGACGCGATGCCCGACAGCATGTCCTTGTCGGGCATCGTCACGCCCACCGGAGCGGTCCACAGGGTCTTTCCCGTGGTCAGCGAGTAGGCCGAGGCCTTGCCCTTCCAGGACACGGTGATCAGACGATCACCGACGACATCCGCGTTGGCCAGCTCCCCCTTGATCCGGTAGGTGTGCGAGGTCCGCTCCCCGGAGACGTCGATGCCGGTCACCCGGATGTCGCCGGCGGCATCCCGCCTTTCGCCCAGGAACAACTTGTTCCCCGAGGTCCCGAAGATCTGCTGCCCGATGGGAAGGGTCATGACCTTCGTGGCGTTTCCGGTGGCGGGATCGAGACGGAAGACGTCGGTGTGGTCCGGCTTCTCGACGTCCCGCAGGCACACGAGATAGGGCACGCCGCCCAGCACCGCCCGCTGGCAGGCGATGCCCTTGTCCCAGGTGTGGCGCCACTTCTCCTTGCCGGTCAGCGGATCGAGGGCCGACATCGTGCGCAGCGACGGGGTGTTGGCCAGCACCGCGCCGTCGATGAGCATGGCGGCCTGGTCGGTGCGGTCGTCCTGCGGCATCTGGACCTTCCACAGCACACGGCCGGTGCCGGCGTCCACCGCCATCAGATCGGTACCGCCCGCGTAGTCCCCGTCCGGCTGGTTCTTCGCGGTGTGATTGCGGTAGGCGTAGACCACACCGTCGCGCACGGCGAACGGGTGGTCGATGCTGTCGCCTTCGCGATTGACCTTGACGGTCCACAGCCGCTCGCCGGTGTTGGCGTCGAACTTCGCGGCGTCGTACTTGGAGCCGCTGCAGTACAGCGCGGAGCCGTCCACCAGGCAGCCCCGCTCGCTGGCACCCGGGGTGCCGCTCTGCCACGGCTTCCAGCCCACCGGCGACGCCGCCGGCCGCACGGGCCTGTCCTGCTCGGCCGAACCGCCGCCCCCGAAGCCGAGAACCGCCCCCACGGTGATCGCGGCGACGGCCACCGCCGCCCCCGCGGCCTGCGAGAAGCGGCGCCGGCTGCGCCGCCGCACCACCTTCTCGACCAGGTCCCCGGGCGCCCGGACCCGGTCCAGGGCGACCGCGCGCAGTGTCTCCCTGACCTTCTTCTCCACCTGCTCCGTCGTCATCCCTGGATCCCCTTCGACATGTAGCTGAGCGGCTGCATCTGTTCCTTCGCGTAGCCTTCGGGCCCGAGCTCCGGCACGAGCGCCCGGAGCTTCGCGAGCGACCGGTGGGCCGTACTGCGCACCGTGCCGACCGGGCACCGCAGCAGCGCCGCGACCTCGGCCTCCGGCAGGTCCTCGAAGTAGCGCAGGACGACCACGGCTCTCTGCCGCTTCGTCAGACGGCCCAGTGCCGCCCACAGCGCGATCCGCAGCTCGGAGTCCGACTCGGAACCGGCCTCCCCGCCGGACTCGGGCACCACGGGCACGGTCGTCTCGGCACTGTGTCTGCGCAGCCGCCAGCGGTTGACCTGCTGGCGGTACATGACCTGGCGGATGTACGCCTCGGGCTGCTCGATCTGCGCCCAGCGCCCGTAGGCCTTCATCAACGCGATCTGCAGCAGGTCTTCCGCGCCATGCCGGTCCCCGCCGGTGAGCAGCACCGCGAGCCGCAGCAGCGCGGTGGAGCGCATCGCTACGAACTCCCGGAACTCGTCGTGACTCGACGCCTTCATCGACCCTCCCCTTCTTGGCAACCATCACGACGCGATGGGCGACCCGCGGCTATCCGTCGTCGAGCGAGATTGTCGGATCACACCAAGTCAGCTCCTCCGCCGCGGCGTCGGCGGTCCGAGCGCCCGTGGCGGCGCCCCAGCAGCCCGCCCTGCTCGCTCTCGCTCAGTTGGAGGTTGACGCGAGCCAGGCGGGCCTGCCGCTGGGTGAGGCGCAGTCCGTTGAGATAGGTCGCCAGGGAGCCGATGAACGCCAGCCCGACTGTCAAGATCACTGTGGCCATGAGAGAGGTGATGGTAGGCCGCCCCGACCGGCGCGCCGGGCGTCGAGCCGGTCCCTTCACGGGCCCCGAGATCGAGCTCGGCGGCGGAGTCGTACGGGACCAGGCACGGTTCAGGAGACCGGGGCTCGGTTCAGGGGGCCAGGCTCGGTTCACGGGACCAGGCACGGTTCGGTCCGCGCCGAACTGTTCCGCCGTTAGCGTTTCCGCATGACCGATGCGCAGAGGGAAGACCCGGCCGAGGCCGTCACCGCCATGGTCGGCCGGGTGCTGGACCTGGCGGCGAGCTGGACCGCCTGGGGCGGCCGGCCGGTCCATGTCGACGATCGCGTGTACACCCCGCACAAGGCGATCCGCCGAGTCGCCGACCATCTCGTCGACCACCTCGCCGAGTTGGAGGCACGCCTCGTGGGCGAGGAGCCGTTGCCCGACCGCCGGCACGCCTCGGCGACCACGACAGAAGCGGATCTCGCCCCGTTCACCCAGGACGATCTGGACGAGGCCCGCAGCCGGCTGACCCGGCTCGCCCGGATCTGGGTGAACCGGCTCGGGGCACTGACCGACGACCAGCTCGACCGGTCGCCGGGTGAGGGCTGGTCGTTCCGCGAACTCGCCCTGCATCTGCGGGAGTCCACGTACTACGCCGATGCGGTGGGGAAGGTGTCATGACTCCCGCCGCCACTCCGTTCGCCGCTCTTCATCACACCGGCACCCCGCTGCTTCTGCCCAACGCCTGGGACCACGCCTCCGCGCTGGCTCTCGCCCGGCAGGGCTTCGCGGCCGTCGGGACGACGAGCCTCGGCGTCGCCGCTGCCGCCGGGCTGCCCGACGGCGCGGCGGCCACCCGCGATCTGACGCTCCGGCTCGCCCGGCAGCTGGGCGGAGGGGGTTTCCTGCTGTCCGTGGACGCTGAGGACGGGTTCGGCCAGGACCCGGACGAGGTGGCCGGGCTGGCACGCGAGCTGGCCGACGCCGGGGCGGCGGGCATCAACATCGAGGACGGCCTCGGGCCCGTGGGCCCGCACGCGGCGAAGATCGCGGCCGTCAAGGCCGCGGTGCCCGAGCTCTTCGTGAACGCGCGGACCGACACGTACTGGCTCGGCGACGGCGGCCACGCCGAGACCTGCCGCCGCCTCGACGCCTATGTAGAGGCGGGAGCGGACGGCGTGTTCGTCCCCGGGCTGAGCGAACCGGGCCGCATCACCGACCTGGTGACGACGTTCGACGTGCCGCTCAACATCCTCTACTCACCCCTCGGCCCGACGTTCCCCCAGCTCGGCGGCCTCGGCGTACGCCGGGTCAGCCTCGGCTCCCTGCTCTACCGGCGCGCGCTGGGCGCGGCCCTGGACACGGCCCTGGACATCCGGGCCGGACGAACCCCGCGGGGCGGCGCCCCGGACTACGCGGAGGTGCAGGCGCTCAGTGCACAGTGCGGCGACACCTAGCACCACCGGGACCGCCAGGTAGACCCCGCAGCAGACAACGCCCCACCGCGACCGGCACGCATCCGGACCCCGTCGCGTTCGTACGTTCATCGGCACGGCTCCCCGGTCGCTGTTCGGCATCCTGTGCCGAACGGAGACAGATGGTGCGATGGTCGGACGATCTGCCGAATTCAATTCGGTGGAATGGGAAGAGTGGCGGTCATGGATGAACTTGATTCGGCGATCGTGGAACACCTTCAGCGCGATGCGCGGCAGACCAACCGGGAGCTGGCCCGCAAGCTCGGCATCGCCCCGTCGACCTGTCTGGAGCGCGTACGGGCCCTGCGTAATCGCGGCGTGATCACCGGCTATCACGCGGCCGTCGACCTGCGCGCCCTCAACCGTCCTGTCCAGGCCCTGCTGGCCGTGCAGGTACGGCCGCTGAGCCGCGAGGTCATCGAGGGCTTCAAGCAGTACGCGGCCGGTCTCCCCGAGGTCCTGTCGGTCTTCGTCGTCGCGGGCAGCGAGGACTTCCTCGTCCATGTCGCCGTCCCGGACGTCGACCAGTTGCATTCCTTCCTGCTGGACCGCTTCGGCAAGCGGCGCGAGATCGTCACCTTCCGCAGCTCGGTGATCTATCAGCATCTGAGCAATCCGGTGACGAGCCCGCTGAGACCCACCGGCATCGAGTGAGGGGCGAGGGTCAGCCGAGGTCCTCGTCCTCCGCGCGGGGCCAGTTCTCCAGGGCCACGTTCAGGGCGTCCAGCGCGTGCCGCCACGACGTCTCGACGGCGCGGGAGGCGCCGAATCCGCCGATCGCCTCGAGGTTGCAGTAGCCGTGGAAGGTGCTGCGCAACAGGCGTACGGCGTCGGTCAGATCGGGCTCGGCCAGCCCGTAGCCCCGGAGCATGCCGTAGGTGACGTCGGCCGTGACCTCGGCGGTGCGGCGATAGTCCGCCGTCCCGGCGACGAGGGCGGGGTCGAGCTGGGTGTGGGTGGCCCGGTAGCGTCCGGGCCGCTCCAGCGCGTACGCGCGATAGGCGTCGGCGAAGGCGACGAGCGCGTCCTTGCCGGCCCGACCGGCCACGGCGGCGGCGATCCGGTCGATCATCTCGCCGGACGCGAGCAGCGCGATGCGCTGGCGCAGCTCCCGCACGTTCTTCACGTGCGCGTACATGCTCGCGTCCTTCACCCCGAACTGCCGGGCCAGCGCCGACACGGTGACGTTCTCGAAGCCGATCTCGTCCGCGAGATCGGCCCCGGCCCGCACGACCCGTTCGGTCGTGAGCCCGGCACGCGCCATGGAGGACCACCTTTGCGCCACGGAGTGTTTCCTGGGGAATCTAGGCGGAACCCTAGTCCCGACCGGACCCGAACTCCACGGAAGTCCTGACGCAACGGACACTCCGGCGGTCAACCGCCCTGCTGATAAAGGCAGTTGACCGGTCCAGGTCGCCCCGCGATCACGAGTACGCCGCATGCCGTTCATGCTCCGAGCCGAATCTCCTCATGACGCGCCCGCAGGGGCGGGGCGGGACTCAGGAGACGGTCATGGGGCACACGCACGGACATGAGCACGGGCATCACCATCACCACCATCACGGCCACGAGGACACGGGCGCCCCGCTGCCCGCCGCCTTCGACACCTCCGTGCCCGACGAGGCGCTCACTCCCGAGCAGCAGTCGCGCCGTTCGCTGCTGCGCCGCGCGGGGCTGCTCGGCGCGGGCCTCGCCGCCGGAGGCGTCCTCGCGCAGGGGGCCGCCACCCCCGCGTACGCATCCGCGGGAGGCCGGAGAAGGAACGGCTTCCTGTGGCTGGCCGGCGACCACCACATCCACACCCAGTACAGCAGCGACGGCAAGTACCGCGTCGGCGACCAGGTCCGGCAGGGTGCCGCACACGGCCTCGACTGGATGGTCATCACCGACCACGGCAGTGAGACGCATGCCAAGATCGGTGTGGAGAAGGTCAACCCGGACATCCAGGAGGCCCGGGACGCGTACGAGGACACGCTCGTCTTCCAGGGCCTCGAGTGGAACATCCCGGCCGCCGAGCACGGCACCGTCTTCGTCCACCCGGGCCGGAACGAGGTCGCGGTCCTCAAGCAGTTCGAGACCGACTACGACGGCAGTGTGAAGGGCGCCTCCGACTCGACGCCCGCCAACGAGGCGCTGGCGATCGCGGGCCTCAACTTCCTCGCGCAGCAGGTGGAACGGCGCAAGGTGAAGGACGCCCTGATGCTCGCCAACCACCCGGCGCGGCGCGGTGTGGACTCGCCGCACGAGATCCGAGGCTGGCGCGACGCCACCGCCCCCGGCCGTCAGATCGCCGTCGGCTTCGAAGGTGCCCCGGGCCACCAGGCCGCAGGCCTGGCCGCACCGCTCGGCATGGGCCGGGCCCGTGGGATCTACGACAACAGCCCGAGCGCCGCCTCCTTCGCCGGGTACCCGCTGGAGAGCTACCGCACCTGGGGCGGCTTCGACTGGATGACCGCCACCGTCGGCGGACTGTGGGACAGCCTGCTCGCCGAGGGCAAGCCCTGGTGGATCACCGCCAACTCCGACTCCCACCAGGTCTACACGGACACCGCCGTACGCGGCGGACCGGACAGCGACTTCACCGCCAACGGCAGGCACACCGCCCCGGTCTACGGCGGCAAAATCGACCTCACCCAGGGCGACTACTGGCCCGGCCAGTACAGCCGCACGCACGTCGGCGCCGACGGATTCTCGTACGCCGCCGTGATGGACGGCATCCGCGCCGGCCGGGTGTGGGTCGACCACGGGCAGCTCATCAGCGGTCTCGACGCGCGGGTCGCGGGCGGCGGCCGCTGGGCCACCCTCGGCGGCGCGCTGCACGTGCGCAAGGGCACCCGGGTCACGCTCACCGTCGACCTGGGACTGGCCGGCGGCCCCAACTGGGCGGGCTTCCTCCCGAAGTTGGCGCGAGTCGACGTCATCCAGGGCGATGTGACGGGCCCGGTCGCGGACCGGGACACGATCACGGCTCCCACCGCCCGGGTCACCCGGTCCTACGAGGTGAACAAATCGGCCGGCACGGTCCGGCTCACCTACGACCTCGGCGCCGTCGACCGGCCCGTGTACGTCCGTCTGCGGGGCACCGACGGCAACCGTTCCGCCGTCGGCCTGATGGGCGCGGCGGTCGACCCGGCCGGTCCGGCGGTGGACGTCGTCGGCGACGCGGACCCGTGGAAGGACCTGTGGTTCTACTCCAACCCGGTGTGGGTCCTCCCGTCGTGACCCAGTCGTACGTCGTCGGAGTCGACACCGGTCACACGGGAACCCTGCGGGAGGCCGACCACCTGCTGCGTGCGCTGGCTGTCGAACTCGACCTGCATGAAGACGTGTTGGGCTGCACGCACCACGTACGGGACGGACGGCGACCGCACACGGCGCTGTCCTTCGCCCTGCCGTCGGAGCGTGCGGCCCGCGCGGCCTGGCTGCGGCTCACAGGGACCGAATCCGGCACCGGTGCCGGTGCCGGTGTGGGCGTGGGCGTCGGCGTGGGGACGGTTGAGGGCGGCCCGCTGGGAGCCGGTCCCGACGCCGGTCCCGGTGTCGTCCTGGGCGTTGCCTTCGGCGGCGAGCGGCACGGGCCCGACGACCTCGCGGCCGGCGCCGCCCACGCCGCCGCCGAGCACACGGCGCGCACGGGCGGCCGCGCCGTCCTGTACCCAGGGGCCGAGGCCCTGACCGGCACCGTGACCGTCACGCGGCTGCTGGAAGTCTCCGCGGTGGACCGGATCGCCGTACTCGGCGCGCCCGAAGGCGTCCCGACGGAACGGCAGTTGGTCACGCGCGACCACGTGCGTCCGGAGTGGCGCGACGGCCGCCTGGTCCTCGCGGCGATGCCCGCGGCGGGTGGGACATTGGTTCCCTTCGAGGTGTCGGACCCGACACCCTGCTGCGCGGACCACTGAGCCCCACGGGCCGCGCGGAGGAGGGACGGCAGGCCGGTCGCGCGGTCACCCGACCGTGCGACCGGCCCGCTGGTGCGCCCCCCGCGGGGCCGCCGACGGGCCCGGTGAGCGTGTTTCACGGCACTCGGGGCGAGGACCTCCGGGTCAGCCGGATCAGCTGGACGGTGGCCACCAGCGAGGCGGCCGACAGCAGAGTCAGCAGCCACGGCACCGCGTGAATGCCCGACGCCTCGATACCCACGCCGAGCAACGGGGGAGCGGCGACGCCACCGATCATCGACGCCGCGATCACCCAGGCCCCGGCTCTCCCCGCCTGCGGAAGCGCGCTGTTGAGCCAGGTCAGCCCCGTCGGGAACACCGGTGCGATGAACAGCCCCACACCGGCGTACGCCACCGGTGCCGCCCCCGGCATCAGCGCCAGCAGCAGGCACGCCGTCATGCCGGCCGCGCAGACCGCGAGGATGAGCTCGGGCGCGTACCGCAGGGCGACCGGGACGACGAGGAAACGGCCCGCCGTCATCATCAGCCAGTACACCGAAGTGGCGGACGCGGCGACGGTCGCGCTGTAGCCGACGGTCTCCAGATGCGTCGGCTCCCAGCCTCCGACGCCTGCCTCGACGGCGACGTTCAGGATGTAGAGCACGAGGAAGCCGATCAGGACGCGGGAGAGCGGCCCGCTTCCGGAGGCGGGCGCCGCCCGGTCCCCGGGAGAGGCGGTCTCCGCCGCCCCGCCGCGGACCCCGCCCGTGCACAGGACCAGTACGCCCGCGAGCACCGCGCACGCCCCGAACGCGTACGGGTAGTCGTCGGGCCCCACCCACGCGATCAACGCGGGCCCGAGCACGGCGCCGATGCCGAAGTGCGCGTTCAGGACGTTCAGCATCGCCGTCGAACGGTCGCCGAAGCCGACGGCGAACAACTGGTTGAGGCCGTAGTCGACACCGCCGAAGCCGAGGCCCCCGAGAAGGGCGGCGGTGAGGGCGAGCGGCCAGTTCGGGGCGAGCGCGAACCCCGCGGCTCCCGCCGCCATCAGTCCGTAACTGGCGCCCAGCAGGGCCCGGTTGCTGATCCGGGCGTGAACGGCGTTGAAGGCCAGGACGCCCGCGACCCCACCGGTGAAGTGAAGGCTCAGGCCGAGTCCGGCCGCCGACGGGGTCAGGCCGAACTCCGCACGCAGACCCGGCACGGCGGGACCGTACAGCGCCTGGATCATGCCGATGAGGACGAACGCGACGCAGGACGCGACCGCGGCCGGACGGCTGAAGAGC